>JAUVKG010000396.1 GCA_030596365.1 Chlamydiota bacterium
AACGCAAGCGGTTGGCATTTTTGGGATACAACCGATGAAGGTTATTTTGTTTATCAGCAAATGAATTCCGATAAAGAAATTATAGCTAAAGTAGAAACAGCCGACCCGGCAAATTATTGGTCAAAAGCTGCCGTAATGATTCGCGAAACCCTTGCCTCTAATTCAAAGATGGTTTATCTCGCTCTTTCTAAACATGCGGCAGACAATATTAATTGTGTGCAAATTATCTGGCGTGGAGCAACCGGTGGGGGGACTGGAGTTACTGAAATGAATAAATATAAAATTTTTCCTTCTTACATAAAACTTGTTCGAATGGGAAATGTATTTTCAGCTTACTGGTCGCGCGATGGAGAAACCTGGGAATTAGTTGGCAGTCAAACGGTAAATATTAATCAGAATTGTTACATCGGGCTTGCAGTTTCAGCAGAAAACAGTGATAGATTTACCGGTGCTGTTTTCAGTGATGTAACAATTAACAATATTCCCGAGCCTGTAATTCCGGGATTATCAGGATTGATTGCTATTGCTTTTTTAAGAAAAAGAGTAAGACGCACTTCCCAGTGCGTCATTCCTAACAAACGCTTTTCGAGTAACGTCTAATTAGGGGAATTTGTAAAAGGGAATTTTGCATGTTTGGAAATGTTTAATTGTTGCAAGTAGCCCACTTCGACCCGAAGTGGGTAATTTAACAAGAATTAAATCGCTGGAATTTTGCATAAACTTTTTTGATAAACAGCCCACTTCGCCCAGGCATACGCCGGGTTAAAAGGTCGAAGTGGAGTACTTTTTAGGTGAATTAAAATTTTGATTATATCTTAAATTGACATCATAAAAATTAAAAATGAAAATTATTCTAATAACTCTCTTTTTATTTTGCTGCATTAATATGTCTTTCGCTGTTAATAATCCTATGTCATATCAGGATGCGTTATACGACTGCGATGCTATGAAATATAACGGCGAATATTATTTTTCAGGAAATTTTATGTATGGTGATATGCTTGTTTCCAGAGACTTGAGAAACTGGGGATGGAGAACTCATGTCTTTTCCTGGAATAACAGTTGGTACATTCCTACTGACCCGGCTAATCCTGACCGTGACATCCATGCTTCTCATATGAGATATTATAATGGTGTCTATTATTATTACGCTCAACTCGGAGCTGATATCATTCTCGCGACCAATAATATTTCTCCGCTCGGAACATATTATGAACATTACGACTATAATTTCGCGTCAAAAATTGACGCTGATACTTTTATTGATGATAACGGAACTCCGACTTTTTACTCAACACGTTTTGAATCGGGAAACACTATTCATTACCGTCCGATGACCGACCTTTTTACTTTTTCGGGTTCAACATATCCTATGCTTATTTCTTCATCAACCGGTGATGGCGATAATATAACCGAAGGTTCAAAAGTTTTTAAATATCGTGATAAATATTATATGCTTTACGCTACTTATCATACACTTAATTATAATTATCGAATAAGAGGTGTTGAAGCCACCAGTCCAACTACATTTAGTAATAGCGGTAAATATACAGAACCGATTATTTCCAGAAAAATGCTCGATGCAAATCGTGAGTTCATCAGAATGGGACAGCCGTGGATGGTTGAAGGTCCTAACGGTTTTGAAAGATGGGTAGGCTATTTTGCTCATGTAAGAACGGTCAGTCCTGATACTATCGTTGAGCAAGGGCAATACATTGACAGGCTTTACTTTCTTGGTGATGATATGAAAGCAGATGCACCGACTCATCGAGATTCTACAGGCTATCACCCGCCACCCGCTCACCCTAAATATCTTGGACTTTTTAATAGCTCCGATGGACCTTTGCCGGAGGAATTAACTTATGGTGCCGGCAATTGGAATATAGTTGACAAAGAGCTTCGTCAGACAGATTCGTCCGGATTTAAATATGTAGTTATAGACACAAACCGTGCCGACAATTTTCTTGTAGAAGCAAATGTGAAATTTATCAACGGTGATAAAGCAGGCATTGTTCTTTTTCAGGACAGCGAGGATTGGATCCGTGTCGGGCTTGACCGCGCAAACGGTTCGTGGTATTATCACAAGAAGAGTGATGGAGTAGAATCGGTAACGGGATTTCCATTAAATGTTAATTTCAATTTTCAGGCGTATCACAAAATTCAGTTGCAGAAAAACGGCAATACAATTTATATAAAAATTGATGACATTCCTTCAATTGGCCTTAGCGGAACTATTGTGAATTTTGACGGCAGCGCGCAATCGGAACTTTACAATGACAATGCGCAAACAGCTTTTGATGGCGTAGTTTACACTATCGGCTGGGATGAATGGAACAGCCGTGTGCAATATTGGGGCGGCACCAAAAGTGGAATTCCGGCTGTTGGCACATGGAGTTATGTTTCCACAGGAATTGATTCGACAGAAACTAATGGAACAAAATATATTTTCAAAGGCGATTTAATGAACGAATACGAAATAGATGTACGCTGTTCTGTAAAAACATCAAATTCAAATTCAGGTCGCAGATTAGGGGTTTTCCCTGTTGCGATTGATGGAAGTAATTTCCTTATCGCCGAAATTGACCCTGCAGCAACGGAACTTGTTGTTTATGGTGTAACTAACGGTGCTGCATTTTCTGAATCCAATACATCTATAACTTATAATCCAACACCGGGAAGTTGGAATATCCGTGTTGTAAAGCTCAACAATAAAGTTATAATCTTTGTCAATGGAATAGAATTAAAAACAGTGAATATCGGTTTTGGAGTATCGCAGGTTGGTCTTGTAACAGAAAATCAAAATGCAAATTTCAGCACAATTCTCGTTTACAAAACTAAAGACAAAACTTTACCGTCGCCATGGCAAAGCACAGATCTCGGTAATGTAAATTATCCGGGTAGAGTAGATTTTACCGAAGACTTTATAACAGTAAACGCAAGCGGTTGGCATTTTTGGGATACAACCGATGAAGGTTAT
>JAUVKG010000030.1 GCA_030596365.1 Chlamydiota bacterium
TTTCAAAGCACCTTCAACCAATTTCGCAAATCAGCCTATATCACGCTACTTACAAAAAAAATCGGATATCTCCTGCATAATGTTATGGATATTTTCTCTCATTTATTGTATAATAAAAAGACTCTATTTTCTATATAACAGATAATCCGCTTCGGCGGATCTTTGACAAATAACTAATAACTAATAACTAATAACGATTAACTATTAACAATTAACTATTAACGATTAACTACTATGAATGTTTTAATTATCGGTGGCGGCGGACGTGAACATACAATTGCTTATAAAGTGAAACAGTCAATTCGTGTAAAAAAGATTTTCTGTACTCCGGGTAATGCGGGAATACTTAAAATATGCGAACCTGTTCCCGTGCCTCCGGATGATTATCCGGGCCTCGCGAAGTTTGCTTCAGAAAACAATGTCGGTTTAACAATTGTTGGACCTGAGGTACCGCTTTGTGCAGGAATTGTTAATGAATTCCATAATAGAAATTTACAAATATTCGGTCCTGATAAAAAAGGAGCTCAACTTGAAGGATCAAAAATTTTTGCAAAGGAATTTATGAAAAAATACGGAATTCCTACCGCAGATTTTGAATGCTTTGATGATCAGAAAAAAGCTTTGGCTTATATCAATAAAAAAGGCGCGCCGCTCGTCGTAAAAGCCGACGGCCTTGCCGCGGGAAAAGGGGTGATGGTATGTCAAACAGTTGAGGAAGCGAAACAAGCCGTTAAACTGGTAATGGAAGATAAAGCATTCGGAGATGCCGGAAAATTATTACTGATTGAAGATATGCTTTATGGTGAAGAAGCATCTATTCTTGCCCTTACCGACGGAAAATCTATCATTGCGCTTGAACCTTCACAGGATCATAAAGCGGTTTATGACTATGACCAGGGACCCAATACAGGCGGAATGGGCGCTTATTCACCCGCACCGGTTGTTACATCGGCAATTATGGAACAAGTAAACAGAAAAGTCTTGCAGCCTGCACTTGAAGGTTTACGAAAAGAAAAAATAGACTTTCGAGGCGTGCTTTACGCCGGACTGATGATAAAAGACGGCCAAATTTCCGTTTTGGAATTTAATGTTCGTTTCGGCGATCCGGAAACTCAAGCTGTTCTTCCAAGATTAAAAACTGACTTTGTGGATTTGTGTCTTGCTACAGCTAACGGGAAGCTGAGTTCAATTGAATTAAAATGGGATCCTCGTCCTGCAATTTGCGTTGTTTTGGCTTCGGGAGGTTATCCCGGGAAATATCATAAGCACTTGCCTATTTCAGGAATTGATGATGCTGAAGAAAATAATGATGTAACCGTTTTTCATTCCGGTACTGATACACGACACGGTGAACTTGTAACAAATGGCGGTCGTGTACTTGGAGTTACAGCTTTGGGAGATGATCTTTCCTCCGCGATAGAGGCAGTTTATGAGGCTGTAGAAAAGATTCATTTTGATCAGATGCATTTCCGATGGGATATTGGAGCAAAAGCGCTTAAATGAAAAAATATATACTTTATATAATTTTGATTTCTATTATTACGCTGTTTATTATTTTGGCAGTAAAGGAAAAGACTGCCGACTCTTTTTACAAATTACGAGGTGACTTTTTTCAAAACAGTAACCGGCCGGAGAAAGCTTTATATTGGTATAATCGTGTGCGGAATGACAATCGGAATGTTAATCTGTTATTAAATATGGCGGGTTGCTATTCACAACTTAGTGATTATACAAATCTTATTAAAACATATCGAATTATTTGTTCTTCAACCAATGATGCAGATCTTCTTGAGACGTTGGTATGGCTGGAAAAAGAAACCGGAGATTTTGATTCCGGAATTGCGGATGTAAAAAAATTGATTTCGAAAAAACCGGATTCATGGCTTTATAAACAAATGCTTATTGCTATGATGATTGACGCTGATATGTCAAATCAGCTTGAAAAAACAGTGTTAGATTTTGAAAATAATGCGCCGGAATCCGCGTCAAATTGTTTTCAAATCGCAGAAATGTGGCTCCAAATTGATAATGTATCAAATGCTGTTCATAATTATGAAAGATGTGTTGAGAAAAGTGCTTCAAATGATATTTGGAGATTTTCTCTCGCCTTTGCACAAATTGAAAATAAACAATTTGCACGCGCTTTGACTAATCTTTTAGCACTTGTTGCCGGCAATGAAAATAATGACACACTGTTTAAAACTATCGGTTATGTTTACAACTCTTTAGGAAATGATGACAAAGCAATTGAATATTACAGGCGGGCAATACGTCTTAATCAGCAAAACTATAATGCTTTAAATAATCTTGCATATATTTTGCTTTTGCAAAATAAAAATATTGGTGAAGCATACGAACTTGCGCAAAGTGCAGTTCAGCTCAGACAGAAAAGTTTTACGGTAGACACCCTTGCTTACTCGTATTATAAACTTGGAAAATACAAAACAGCGCTTAGGTATTTAAAAAAAGCTGAAAAATTGTTGAAACAGGAAGGTGGGGACCCGGACCCGGAAATGGAATATCATATTGGGATTGTTCAAGTTAAATTGGGTGAAATTGACGAAGCGGTAAATAAAATTAACGCGGCACTATCGAAAAATAAGAATTTAGAAGAGCTGCTTAAAAAAGAATCTTTTTATCACGAAATAAAATCACGTATAATAATTAAATAAAATAAAAATCTTAAAATGGCAAAAAGTTATAAAAAAACAACCCTAAACGCTAAAGTTGATAAGTTGATGAAAAATATCGGCAAAACCGCATTGACTTTTGATGATGTAACCCTGATAACCCAATATGCTGATTTCCTTCCGTCAGAAACATCTCTCAAAACACGCTTTACAAGAAATGTAAATCTAAATATTCCTTTCGCAAGCGCTGCTATGGATACAGTCACAGAAGCCCGAATGGCTATCGCAATGGCTATGCTTGGAGGTATAGGCGTTATTCATCGCGGATTAAAGCCCGAACAACAAGCTGTACATGTTGCCAAAGTTAAACATTATCTTAATGGATTGATTAGCGACCCGATCATTTTTAATGAAAATCAGACTGTTGATGAAATGTTGGAAGTGCGCACGAAAAAAAGTTACACTTTTATGGGATTTCCAATTGTTGATGATCTCGGGGCTCTTACCGGAATAATTACCTCACGTGATGTAAAATTCCTGAAAAAAACAAATGTAAAATTAAAAAATGTAATGACTGAAAATGTCATTACAGCTCCCGCGTCAACTTCCATTAATCAGGCCTTTGCGATTATGACCAATAAAAAAGTTGGTAAACTGCCGATAGTTAAACGCGGTAAACTGACAGGCCTTTATAGCTATGCTGATGTTCGCAATATCATTCAGGGAATTGATCCGCTAATTAACAGAGATAAAAATCATCAATTACGTGTTGCTGCTGCCATCGGACCGCGTGACCGGGAAAGAGTGGAACAGCTCGTTGGTGAACATGTAGATGTTCTCGTTATCGACACGGCTCACGGTCATTCCAAAGGTGTAATTGATATGGTCAAGTGGGTGAAAAAACATTTTCCAAATGTTGATGTAGTCGCGGGAAATGTTGCTACGGGAGATGGCGCGAAAGACCTTATGAAAGCCGGTGCAGACGCTGTTAAAGTCGGCGTTGGTCCGGGGTCAATTTGCACGACAAGAGTAATTACTGGTGTGGGAATTCCACAAATATCTGCTGTTTATGATGCTGTTAAAGCTGTTAATGATACAATACCTATTATCTCTGACGGAGGAATTCGGCATTCAGGTGATGTGCCTAAAGCTCTCGTTGCAGGCGCCAGTTCGGTTATGATGGGATCCGCACTTGCCGGAACGGATGAAAGCCCGGGCGAAAAAATTATTCATCAGGGCCGACAATTTGTTGTGTATCGTGGTATGGGAAGCCTTGGCGCTATGCTTTCTTCAGAAAGCTCAAGAGAAAGATACTCGCAGCATGATGTTAAACAAACAGATAAACTTGTTCCGGAAGGAATAGAGGGACTCGTTCCTTATGCCGGAACCATTGAAGGAGTCGTACAACAATTCATCGGAGGACTTCGCTCTTCAATGGGTTATAACGGAACTAAAACAATTAATAAACTCAGACAAAATGGTGAATTCAGACGCATTACTGCAGCCGGTGTAGCGGAAGCTCATCCTCATGATGTACGAATTTCTAAAGAAGCGCCGAATTATAGAACAAGAACAACGCCATGAAAATGGTAGTAGTTAATAGTTAGCTGTTAATAGTTAATAGTTAATAGTTAATAGTTAATAGTTGATACTAGATACTAGATACTAGATACTTGAAACTTGAAACTAGATACTTGATACTGACACCTGAAACCGAACCCCGCCCGGCATACGCCGGGTGCTTTGCAAACACTGAACATCGAACCCGATATAACATTGAAAAATTTTAAATACATAATTGTTTCCATACTTTTTACCGCCGGTTTATTTACCGGAGTTGTGAATGGGATAGAAAAAAAACTACCTGAAAAGGTTGAAATTGCAATTGATGATATAATTACCGCCGGGAAAATTGATACTAAAGATATTGCTTCTGATAAAAATATTCAGATCCTTTATGAATTTATTGTGTCTGCAGCTGATGATGGTAATTTATGGAAAATGAAACCGCGTCGCAAAGCTAATGGCGCTATAATTATTAAATCTTATAAAATTCCTTTTGAGAAAGTTTTAAACATTAATCTTGACATTGAGTTGCCTGACGCGGCATTCTTTTATGGTGTTTTACGGCATTCAAAAAAGATAAATTTATCACCGGAATGTAAAAAGTTTTTCTCTAAAACTTCAAAAAGACTTAACACAAATGAAGTCCTGGAATCGGCTTACTTATCTACCGAAAGTATTACTCCAAATATTCAGTCCGGAGCGTATTACACTTATACAAACACGCGAACAATTACACGCGCCAATATTAATGGTACAGAAATGCAGATTTCAATTTCAGATATGATAGGCCCCTCAACATTTAGCATGCGTGGTATTACTGTTGGACCTATTGAAGATGGAGTTTTTTATTACAGTCAAAAACCTGGAATGAATATGCCGGGTGTTACGTGGATTAAGTCGCAAATGTATATTTCAAGCACAATTACTATTTATCTTGAAATGCCGGATAAAAAAACTGCCGTGGCAATGTTTTCGTGGCAAAGCGCAGGTTGGAAAGGGGTGAACATAATTAAAAGCTATCATATTTACACAGTTCTTGAGGACACCTTTAAAACTTTTGGTAATGTATTTGGAAACACAAAAGTTAATTCGAAAAAAGCGAGAGAGATTGTAAGGAAAGTAAAAAATATGAACTTAAAAGAGAAAAAAGGATTTTATGATAAATACTGTAATTATGTAAAACAATGGGGCTATAAAAAACCATCAGGCTTAAATCGTTTCAAAAAATCTACTTTTACAAAAATATTTAATGAAAAGTCTTTAACTAATATGAAACAGGATTATATTGATATCTTAATCATTCAGGAGGCTATTCGTACATTAATTGGGGAACCAACATGGTCAGCAAAATCCATGCTGAAAATAGTTGGAAAAAATAGGAATTCCGGTCAAACTAATTAGAAGATTGTTCAGTAATTTCATCTTGAACTGTTTTCATGCTTATACCTTTTAAATGGTCTGTATTAATCCATGAAAAATATCCGTCAGCAAAAGCTCCACAGGTAAGTATGTCGAAAACTCCTTCTACAGCGCATATTGGCGTTATTGCCAAACCACATGCCGCTCCTGCAGCCGCCCCGCAAGGAATTGTAGCAGGCAATAAGATTTCACTTCCTTTTTTCATGAAGAAACTAGGAACTACTACTCCAACACCAAATCCGACAAGTGCTCCAACTACAGGAGCTCCGGCACCTGCTATTAATTCGAGTGGCCCATAAGTGAGATTGCCTGCAGTCCAATTGGTTGAGCTTTCAAATATCCAAACTCTATTTTTAGAAGCTTCGCATAAGATTGCTTTATTTTCAGCTATTATTTCTTTTTCCTTTTCCTTTTCACTTACAGCAGAAGCATAAGTTGAAGTAACAAAAATTAAAGTTGCTAATATTATGATTGTGTTTTTCATTTTTCCTCTTTGATTTTATATTATTATAAATTTTCGTTAATATTATAAACTCATTCAACCCAAAAGTCAATGTTTGATATAATACAGACATCGGACATTTATAAATAAATTTATTTATTTTATATCACTATTGTCCGATTGTATTTAACGGAATCACTTGTTTTAAAATCGGGGAATGAATATAATGGTTTTATCATCGTCAAAACCTTAAAGACTTAATCGTAAAAAATAATAGCCGTTATATCGGCCTAACTTAAAAATGGAGTAAAAGAAATGAAAAGAATTCTCGCAGTTGCAATTATTAGTTTAATTCTCGTTGGAAATACATTCGCGGCGGTTGTTGGAAATGATGCACCGGATGTTAAAGCACAAGAGTGGATTAATGCAACCGGACCGGTTTCGCTTGAACAATTTAAAGACAAAGTTGTTGTTGTTGAATTTTGGGCAACCTGGTGCCCGCCATGTCTTGACGCGATTCCTCATCTTGTTAAACTTTATAATAAAAATAAAGATAAAGGACTTGTAGTTATCGGACTTACAAACGAAAAAAGAAAATCGGCGAAAATTGATGAGTTCATGAAAAAACTGAAAATGAATTATATCGTTGGAACCGGCAGCACTTCAGGAAGCGACTACAGTGTTCGCGGTATTCCCAAAGCGTTTGTTATCGTTGACGGTAAAATAATATGGGAAGGACATCCGGTAAATGGACTTGACGTTGCAGTAAAAAACGCACTTGAAGAGAAAGCATTAAAACAGAAAGATGAGAAGAAAAAAGAAGAAGTAAAAAAAGAAGAAAAGAAAAGTGAACCGGAACAAAAAACAGAAAAGAAAAAATAAATTGTAAAATTTTAATAAAAATCAAGATTTGAATAATTAAGCGGAGGAATTTCTTCTCCGCTTTTTTAATCTCCCTTTCATAAAGGGAGTACCCTGCGATAGCAGGGGGAGGGATTTGACTTGGATCAACGGCTTTTTTAGGAGGAAATAGTTTTGTTGACACTATAACATACAATTTTGTCCAATGGTCTTTTGTAGCTCCCGGCATACGCACATTTTTTTCAAGGGGAATTTATTATATTCTCTTAAACTCTCAAGTGAAAAGTAGAAGAGAGAATACATTAACGCCCTTCCGATTCAGACACCCGAATTATTGATTCATATTATTTCTTTGCTACAGCAATCAGTCTGCGGCTTGATTTCTTGTCGTAAAGTGTCGAATCCCAATCTCCGAAATACTCTACATCGTCAAATCCTGCTTCGCGCAGAAGTTGACGCCAACCTTCAAGCAGGCGAATACGAATCTTTACTGATGAATGCTGGAAATCCGACGTGTTCGCCGTGTGAATGAAGTCAAAGATGTTCACCGTCTGAACATCGCCCGAGCACTCCATGGTGAAAAATCTGGTAAAATCCCGATTATTAATGATCGGCGCAAATGATGGGGGATTTCGCATGGATGAATCTGTCTGACCTTGGTCAAACACGAGAATCCCGCCGGGGCGCAGGACTGATTTCATACTTCGCAGTGACTGCAGGGTTTCCTCATCTTCAAGAGGTTCGTTGATTGAGTTGCTGAGACAAACTACAGCATCGAATTGCTCGTTATAATTCCCCGGCAGGTCACAGTAATTTGTTTTCCGAAGGTGAATATTGAACGCCCCGATATTCTGCCTGGCTTGAACAAGCATAGAATCAGATAAATCAGAGCCGGATACCTCAATACCCATTGAATGGAACATTAACAAGTCCCGACCTGTACCGCAGGCACAGTCGAGAAGTGTTGTGACATTGTGTGTATCGAAGAGCTGCCTAAAGAACTCCGGCCGACCGGGATTCTCTTTTTTCATCCAGTCGTAACGTTCAGCCAAACCTTCGTATGGATCTTTGGTCATATCATTTCTCCACTGCCTTAAGCTCTTTGCTCCTGTCTTTTGACAAATCAGTTTCAGCAAATTCTTTGGTGTCTATCGGAAGCGTCAGGAAATATTGGCTAAGAACGTCTATCTCACATTTGGCCTTTGTAATTTCAAAGCTCAGAATGTGTCCTCCCTGAGTTCGATCACTGCTGATGAAATGTAAATGATATCCGGGAACATTGATGCCTTTGACATAGGGTGGACACCTGAAACCGACTATCGTGCCGGAAATGTTTTTCATATTAAACTCAGGCTGATTAGCGGTGACTTCCTTGAGCGGAGGATAAGGTTTTTGCTGACCGGGAACACTTCGCGTTTTCATAGATTTGAATTGTCCTGTAATCTTGATCGCATAGAAAAGATTCTGATTTGGAGCGTCTTCATTGATTAAATTTGAAATAGTTTCATAGTCCAATCCCGCTTTGACGGGAATGACTCTGTCGGTTGTAAACTGACATACCGTTGCAAAAGGCGTTTTGATGGACATATCCGGTTTATAGACCTTTCCATCTGCTTTTATCTGATACATCTTTCCGTTGAGAATAATCATTTCTCCATCAAGATGATCAAATGTACCAATTCCGAAATCGCCGTGTTTCAGCAAATCGCGGCATGACATATTACCCTCATATACGCCTGCTAAAAGGGCATCAATTGTTGATGTTTGAAAAACGGTATCTTTTGCCGGCGTTACACAACCCGAAATCAGAATACACAATCCGACGATAAGACAAAGAACTCTTTTCATAGTTTAACTCCTTTTTGGGATAATTTCGACATGTTTGTACTGTTGCTTTGTCAGGCTTTTTTCCCGGTTTCAAACCATCGGTAGACAACCCCTGCCAAAATAGCACCTACGATAGGAGCAAGCCAAAAAAGCCATAATTGAGATATTGCCCAACTTCCCTGAAATATTGCAACGCCTGTACTTCTCGCAGGATTAACAGATGCATTAGTAACGGGAATGCTGATGAGGTGAACAAGAACGAGACCAAGACCAATGGCTATTGGAGCAAAACCTTGTGGCGCGCGTTTATCTGTTGCACCTAAAATGATAATTATAAACATAAATGTCATAACTATTTCAGTTACTAATGCGGCAGTCAAACTGTAACCGCCGGGAGAATGTACTCCATAGCCATTCGAAGCGAATCCGGCTGTTACATCAAAACCTGCTTGTCCACTGGCAATAACGTACAATACCGCTGCTCCTGCAAGGCCACCTGCTACTTGTACAATGATATAGGGAATAAGTTCAGCAGTTGAAAATCTTCCGCCTGACCAAAGACCGATCGAAACAGCCGGGTTAATATGACAGCCGGATATATGTCCAATAGCATACGCCATAGTCAATAAGGTTAACCCGAAAGCCAGTGCCACCCCCAAAAATCCTATTCCTGTACCTGGAAATGTTGCAGCCAGAACAGCGCTACCGCATCCGCCAAGTACAAGCCAAAATGTACCAATAAATTCTGCGCTTAGTTTTTTTGTTAATGTCATTTTTTCCTCCTTGTGTTAAATTAATCGAAAATTAGGGTTGATACTATTTATTGACTAAATCCAGTTTGACTCAACGCTTCGTCAATGAATGCGAGCATGTTCTCAAGGGGTACATCGCTTTCCACAGCATGAGCCGGAGCTAGAATATAGTTTCCGTGTTTACCCAGCTCAATGAGCCTGCGTGCCTCTGCTCTGACATCCTGCGGGGTTCCATAGGGAAGCGTTTTCTGAGTGGAGAGTCCGCCATGAAAAGACAATCGCCCACGATACTTCGGCACGAGGGTCCAGACATCCATTACCTCCGGCTGAAACGGATTGAAACAGTTTAATCCAATTCCGATGAGATCATCAAATAACTCATCCACATCTCCACAAGAATGTATGGAAACATATTTGCCGGCTTGACGGACAACATCGTACATCCTTTTCAACTCAGGATAAATGAACTCGTGCCAAAGCTTCGGGCCCATCTGAAGTCCATGCTGTTGTCCCCAATCGTCACCGAAGTGTACGGCATCAATGTCAAACTCGACAGCCTTGCGCACTTGAGCTATATTGTAATCCGCTATGGTGTGCAAAAGTTCCCTGACGAAGCCGGGATGATCGTAGAAATCCATCATCAGGTTTTCCATCCCACGCATCGTCCATGCCCGTTCATACAGAGAAAACCCAATCTGAAAAACACGAAATCGATCGCCATATTTCTCCAGCTGAGAAGGAATATTTGCGAAAAACCGATCTTCCAGCGGATTGGGTAAGCAATAACCATCCAAAGTAGGTTTTGGGAGTACGGTTTGTTCTACAATACCTATATCTTTGTCGATGCTTCTGTCCCACATAACCCCGAAAACATCTTTCATGCGATTATTCCCGATGTCATCAAAGAAACCAATAGCATTTCCGAGTCCAAGAAAATGATTGTGCAGAATGGGTTCCAGATCGTCTGTTCCGAAATGCTGCACAAGACGGTCCCGTGCTTCACATGTAAATGAAAACGACCACGGTACATAAGGCGGTTTTTTTCCGTTGAGTGTTGTTTTTATTACTTCGCGTTTTGTCATAATTGTGCCCGTTTGATAGTATGGTATTATTATGTTATTTGAGCAAATGGGTTTGTCCTGTTCTGATTGCATCGACAACAAATTTTCCGGCCACTTTCAATTTTTCAAACCTGCCTTTCTTTTTGGCCATGATGATATCCAAAAGTTCTTCCCGCGTTTCCGGTGGCCTTACTTCGGCAGCCTTTTTTACAAGAGAAATGGCTTCTCTATGACAGGTGGATACACAAAGACCACATCCAATACAACGATTCAAATCAACCGCAGCTATCTTACTCTTTTCAGAAATGTGTACCGCATCAACCTGGCAGCGCTTCTCACAAACCCCACATCCATCACAGATATTATTATCTACCACAGCGTGGAAATTCGAAACCCAATAATCTAAAGGCTTGGGAAGAACCCGTTGAATGCTTAACATTCCACAGCAGCATCCGCAACATGAACAAATTGATTCGGCCATCTCTGTGTTGGTGGGTTGAAGAACCAACCCTTGTTTCTGATTTTGCTCAATTATCGACACAGCCTCATCTCTGGAAATCTCTCTGCCTATACCGCACAGCAAGGCGGTTTTGGCCATGTTGCCCAAGGCAATACATGTTTCTGTTCGGTCTGTAACCTTACAGGGATGACCCTCCAGCGCCTTTCTTTTGCGGCATATGCATTCAGCAACTACAAAAGGCGCTTCAGCCCGCTGTAACAACGCTGTCACTTCATCAAATGTACTTACATTAAGTTGCGGGTAAATGCTCTCGCCAATTGGAATGGTCCGCATCTGCGGAAGTTCTGTACTTAAAAAATCAATCCCGAACTTCTTATCTGTTGTATATTCATTGAAATCATTGATAAACTCAGGAGTAAGCCGATCAAGCTGCATTTCGTACATTCCTACAACAAGTGGTGTATTGCAATAATACTTTTTGCCATCCTTCATTTTGGATTCAATTCCACCCTTTTTCTGAATACAATCAAACAGTTCCGCCAGTTCCTCCGGTGATTCAATCAGATGCTTAACCTTGTCAAACACCGTTTCAAGCGGTTCAAACTTGAAAGTCAAATATGTAGTGATCTCTGCCTCTTGAGGAGTAAAAATATGCTTCAGAATTCGTATCTCAACACCTGACCGCGTGGCAGGGAATCCTATTGTCTGATTGTTCAGATGCTTTTGCAATTTGATATAGACTTTATCATCTCTATTCACGTCAACTCTCCTTTTAAAAATCTCCAGTTAAGATAAAGAAATCCTGTTGCGTTCGATTTTGAATAAAGTCTATTAACAGACTAACGATTGAACTGAGCAGCGACACAAAAAATAGGTGGTTAAGCCGTCTGCTCCAGTGATTTTGTTAGGCTATTTTATAATTTTATTATATTCATTGTGTGTCCCTATCCAAAACCAAATTAACCCTTCATTTGTATGAATTGCTATTGCACGGAAGTTAATACCAACACGAACTGACCAATAGTTACCCACTTTTTTTAGATGAAGAGATGGATGTGCAGAATTGTTTTTGAGCAATTCAAAATTTTTGTCAGCTAACTTGCAAATGTGAGAAGGAAGCAAAGAATAATTATGCCAGAAATCTGGAGTAGTATAATGATTCACAATGCTTTATAATGACCTGCTTTAAATTGTTGAATCGCGGCTTTTCCAAGAGAATCCAATTTTCCTGATATTACATCCTCTTCAAATTGTTCATCCCATATTTTTGCGTCAAATTCTGAAAACCATTCTCTGAAAATAGTTAAATCAGTTTTTGAAAGAGTTGTAACAATTGTTTCTATTTTTTTGAGCTTGTTCATATTTATATTGTATCAAATTTACTTTTTTAGGTCAATTGTTCGGTTTGCAATTGCTTTTTTGTGATTTTCTATATCGCCTAACGCCTGAACTGAGTAGCGGCGCAAAAAATAGGTACACAAGCCGCCGCGACCCGCGTATGCTGGGTTCTGCTCCAGTGATTTTGTTAGTTTTTTCTATTGATTATAAGCAAATAGAAACTCTTCAGTATCAAGTCCGGCTTGGCGGATTGCACTTTTCAAAGTTCCAATTGCAAGACTTTTATGAAGGGGAATTACGCAGCCTTTTGAACCTTTTCGTAAAACTACATGGCTTCCACGTTGGCGCACAACGGAAAAACCTAATTTTTCAAAAGTTTTAATTGCTTTTTTGCCGGAGATTTTTGGAAGCTCAGGCATAAGCCGGAACCTCGAAAGTTGTCAACAGAGGGTGCGAAAAAGTTTTTTGTGGAAATTCTTCTAAATATAATTCCGTTGCTTCTTTCAAGTTTGCAACAGCTTCTTCTATACTAACTCCTTGGCTCGCTGTCCCAACTTCCGGACACTCGGCGACATACCATTCATCTTCTTTGTGAACTATAGCAGAATATAACATAATTTTTCCTTTTGTTACTATTTTTAAATATATTATACTAAAATTCCATTACTTTGTCTATATTATTAAAACTAACGATTGAACTGAGCAGCGGCGCAAAAATCTGGTACACAAGCCGCCGCGACCCGCGTATGCTGGGTTCTGCTCCTGTGATCTTGTTATTTGTTTTAATTCTTTTAACTTTTTACTTGAGAGTTGAAAATTCGATATGAACGCGGGTACGGCGTTACTTCGTTAGGGAACTTCTTTTTGATATTTAAATATAAATCTCAATTTCGCCCGAAAATCTCCGGGCGCTTCGCGAACTCTCCTAACGAAGTAACATGTACTCATGGCCACTACCAATTTTCAAGTTTAAGATTTTATTACTTTTCTAACACCATTTCAGAAATAACTTTTTACTACCAGCCCAAAGCAAGGATGCTTTGGTTACTATAAATAACATTTAAT
>JAUVKG010000122.1 GCA_030596365.1 Chlamydiota bacterium
TTCGATAAATCATTTCTATTAACTCCAACTCTGCGTGCCTGAATTTCAGAATATTCAGGTTTAATAACTCTAACTTGATGTCGCCAGTCAGTCATAATATTCTTAACATTTTTTGTTATTTTTAAAATTTCAATAGCCTGATTAGCAAGTTTAATAAGTATTTTTTTATCGGGTCCTCTGAATCTGGCTTCAACTTTATAAAGATTTGGTGGTCCATCAGAAAAATAATGAGAAAAGATTTCTATATCAGGATATTTCAATCGTAAATCTCGTTCAATCTCATACATATAATCCGGGATTTTATGATAATCATCCACCTCTATAACCATTTGTCCATAACTCGTATTAGGATTTTCATATTCATATACAAGAACAAACCGTAATGTTCCACTACCGACAAATGAAGTTACAGATTTTATTCCTTTGTGTTTAGATAGATATTTCTCAATTTCATTCATCGCACTTGACGTCTTTTTTATATATGTTCCCTGAGGCAGCCAGTAATCAATTAAAAACTTTGATTCGTTAGAATTATTAAACATACTGCTCGGTAACGTACTAAACAAAAGCATCGCGCCAATAAGAAAAACAACTGCACTTCCAATTGTAATCCAATGATAACGCATTACAAAAACAACTAACTTTCTATAAACTCTAAACATTGGCTTGTCGTACGGATCAACTTCCTTCCCGATTTCCGGAATTTTAAGAAACCAGACACAAAATAAAGGAGTAACAGTAACCGCTAACACCCAGCTAAGCAAAAGTGACATAGCTAATACATTAAATAATGAACGACAAAATTCTCCAACATTACCGGGTGCGAAACCAATAGCCGCAAAAGCTAATATCGCAATCATTGTAGCGCCCAAAAGTGGCCATTGAGTATCTTTAACAATTTCCAGCGCTGCCTCTTCACGACTCTCTCCTCGTTCTACTTTTATTAAAATTCCATCTGCAACAACGATCGCGTTATCTACAAGCATTCCGAGCGCAAGAATTAAAGCACCAAGTGATATTCGCTGAAGATTAATATCCATCAAGAGCATTCCTATATATGTCCCTAAAATTGTCAATAATAAAATACTGCCAATTAATATACCGCTTTGCCATCCCATAAACAACATTAACAATATAATGACAATAACTACCGCTTCAATAAAATTAAGTGTAAAATCACTAATTGCCGTTGTTACTCTTTCGCTTTGATAATAAATTTTATGTAATTCAATACCTACCGGCTGCTCCGACTTAAGTTCTTCGAGCCGTTTTTTAATTGAGTCCCCCATAACAACAACATTACCACTCTTAATTGTTGATATTCCAAAACCTATAGCCGGTTCTCCGTTATAACGTATTAGATTGAGCGGTGGATCAGTATACCCTCGTTTTATTTTTGCTACATCTCCTAATCGAACCATACCATCCACACCGGAAAGCATTATATCAGCAATAACTTTTTCGCTATTTAATTCGCCGGTAGGAGATATACGAATATATCTATCATCAATTTCAATTTTTCCACTTGGACTGATCTGGTTTTGAGCTTCAATAGTTCCATAAATTATTTCAGGTGACAACCCAAGTTCTGTTAATCGAGCCTGATTAAACTCAATATAAATTACTTCATCTTGCACACCCCAAAAATCTATTTTAGCAACATCATTACATAAAAGTAACTCTTTTTTTAACATTTTTGCGTATTCTTTTAATTGAGCGTAACTATATCCATCGCCGGTTATCGCAAAATAAACTCCATATACATCTCCAAAATCATCTTTAATTATTGGCGTATCCGCTCCAATCGGCAACTCTCCCTGCACATCATTAACTTTCCTTCTCAATTCATCCCAAACTTGCGGAAGTTCTGTCATAGTATATTTATCTTTCATTTCTACTAAAATATACGAATTACCTTCAACAGATGTTGATGTAATTCTTTTGATTTGTCCCATTGATTGAATTGATTCTTCAAGAACATCAGTTACTTCTTGTTCAACCTCATTTGGGTTAGCTCCAGGATAACGAGTTATAATCATAGCAAGTTTCATTGTGAAATTTGGATTCGCAAGCCGACCAAGTTTTTGATAGCTGATAATCCCGCCAAAGATCAATATTATTGTTGCTACAATTATTACAACTCTGTTTTTTAATGCAAACGTCACCGGATTCATCTTATTACCTTAGTTAAGTTAGCCGGTTTTATTTTCATTTTTTCAGTTATGAACCGTGCCCCTGCCGTTACAATTTCTTCGCCCGGTTTCAACCCTTTAAGAACTATAACACGGTCCGAATCTACAATTGAATCGCAAATGATTTCACGAAGTTTAGCGGTTGAACTCGCTTTATCATATACCCACACTAAAGATGTTTGATTATCACCAGGGAGAATCGCGCTAAATGGAACAGTTAAAAAAACCGCTTCACTTAACTTCTTAGGTGACCAACTTACTTCGGCAGTCATTCCAGGAAATATTTGGATTCCTTCTGTGTTCAGCAAGCTGAATGTAACATTATATGTCCGTGTGATTTGCGATGCCCGTACATCCCATTCTTTTAGTCGAACCGGAAATTCTTTCCCTTTTAATGTTGGAAACGTTGCAATTCCATACTCATTCGTATTTAATTTGTGCATCATCATTTCACTTTCAGGCACACTGATATCTATTTCAAGTTCTTCGTTATAATGCATCTCTATTACAGGCTGCCCGGTGGCAATAACTTCATTGTTATCGACATTTTTCTTAGTTATAATTCCATCAAACGGAGCTTTCAGATTGGTATCCTCTAATTGATGACCGGCCGTCTGAATTTGTGCTTCATAATCCTGTACAAGTGCCTTCGCTGAAACATAAGCGCTAAATGAAGCGTCATATTCCGATGTTGATATTACAGCATCTTTTATTAATTCTTTTACCCTGAAATAATCATTGCTCGTATTTATTAACTTAGCCTTTGCTCCACTTAACCGTGCTTCTAAAGTTCTTAATTTATCTTTATAATCACGCGGATCTATTCTCATCATTATCTGTCCTTTATTTACCTGATCGCCGGGACTGACATTTACTTCTATTAACGGGCCGCCAACCCGAAAAGATAATATAACTTCCCGACTCGCATTAACACTTCCCGGATATTTCCTCTTGCCGTTTAATTTATTGTAATTAACGATTTCTGTAAATACCGGTCGAGGAGCATTATACATTTTCAATAACTTCCGGTTTTGTTCTATTTCCTTTTTACGCATAACTGAAAAAGCAATAAATACCGTTCCACAAATTATAACGATTAACACAGCAATTAATATATAAATAATTTTCTTTTTCATTTTTAATTTGTTGGTAAATTAAATTCACGTAAAATCTGGCAAACCAATTTGTCTTCCAAATCACGAAAATATTTTTTAGTATAATCTTTTACACCTGAATTACTTAAAAAGATATCTCTGAATATAACATGAAAATATATAGGTGCAAGTGTCAGCCTTATCTGCAATTCCATTTCGTACTTCTTAATCTCAGGTCGGATTCTCTTAAATACTTTAAATACCGTTTCATCATTCGGCTTAATTAATGCTTCGTTCACTAAATCACGCAATTTTGATGGATATTGTAAAACATGATACATTATCTTATGATGCCAAACCGGTTTGTCATGACTAAATAAATTCTTTATATGATAATGTACTATCGATCGCATAATCCCTATCTGACCTTGCTTTGTATCCAATTCAGACTGTAATGGTGCAATATATTCACTCAACGATTCATCTGTCCAGGATTTCAAAGATTCTTTTATTACTTCCTTAAATAAATTATCTTTACTTCCAAAATGATAATGTACACTGCCAATATTTTCTCCCGATCGTCTAGCTATTGCTCGCATTGATACGTTAGAAAAACCCGTTTCTGCTGCAATCTCACCGGCTGCATGAATTAAATTATTTCGTGTTTTTTGACTTGTTGCATATTCATTCATAAATGACTCCTTTAAAAGGTTAAGAACCTATTTTACACAATTGTATAAATTTAGTCAAGTGTCTTAAATTCACCCCGAGGCGCTAGCGCGCTCGGGGCAAATTTCCCGACACCTGATGTCTATTTGACAATATTGACCCATAATCGTAAAATATATAATATTAATACAGGAGTCATTATGAGCAAATTATCTCACATAAAAAAACGCAGTGGAGCTGTAGTTCCCTTTAAACCGGCAAGAATTCAAAACGCGATCTATCGCGCGGCAGTTGCTGTTGGCGGGCGTGATCAGGAAACATCGAAATATCTTTCCAACCAGGTTGTTCAGCTGCTTAAGCTGACATGTCCGAAAGGCCACGTTCCAAGCATTGAAGAAATTCAGGATGCTGTTGAAAAAACTTTAATTGAAAAAGGCCACTCAAAAGTTGCTAAAGCATATATACTGTATCGCGAAGAAAACGACAGGCGACGCAGGGAAAAATCCAAACTGGCTTCACGTCCATCTGAAAATGTTCCGTGGGCTAAAATCTGGAATATACTTGATTGGGCTGTCACTCATAACGTCCATACAGTAGAATCCCTAAACAAAAGAATTGCTGACGGTGAATTCCCGCACATTGTTCACGAAGGCGAAGCAGCTTATGAAGACAATTTAATTACCGCTTCAGAAATGATTATTGACCGCGGTGATGAAGTTAAAATGGTAATGATCAGCGGGCCGTCTTCTTCCGGCAAAACGACAACAACGATAAAGATAGAGCAGCGTCTCAAGAAAAAAGGATATAAATTTGTAGCACTCAATGTGGACCATTATTTTTTTGATCTTAGTGAACATCCGAAAGACGAATATGGAGATTATGATTTCGAAACACCGCAGGCGCTTGACTTGGAACTAATAAACAATCATCTTGTAAAATTATGTGCTGGCAAAGAGGTAGCCATTCCGTTTTATGATTTTAAAACCGGAACACGAACGCTAAATCATTCAAAACTCCATCTTGGCGAGAAAGACATTTTGCTAATCGACAGTTTACATGGTCTTTATCCTGATATGTCCAAAGATACTCCCGATGAACAAAAATTCAAATTATTCCTGGAACCTCTCCTGCAAATGAAAGATAATGATGGTAATTATGTCCGCTGGACTGATATCCGTTTGATAAGAAGAATGCTCCGAGACTCGGCACATCGTTCTTATGACCCACGACAAACTCTTGAACATTGGCATTATGTCCGCGCGAGTGAATTACGAAATATAATTCCATATAATTCCACTGCCGACTATATAATTAATAGTGGTATGCCGTATGAACTTCCCCTTTACAGCGCGAGAATGGCAAAACTTTTCGCTGAATGGGAAAATAAATACAAAGATAATCCCGAAAGAGAAGACGCTTACATTCGAGCGGTACGACTTAATAAATTGCTTTCTTCAATAACTCCAATAAATGACGACTCCCCTGTTCCAAGCGATTCAGTTCTGCGTGAATTTATTGGAGGAAGCTGCCTGGAATATTGACAAAATCAAATAAAGTATGTATAATAAAGTATGTATTAATAAATATAACTTATACAAACGGTAATAAAATGATTGCTACAGTTGCAGAAAGAGGACAAGTAACTATTCCAAAAAGTTTGCGAATTAGTCTCGGCATAACGCCAAAAACAAAATTGAATTTTAAAGAAAAAGATGGAAAATTAATAGCTGAAAAGTTTTTTGGCAATGATCCTGTTCACAAAGTTATGGGATGCCTGAAAACAAAAAAAAGTTCGGACGAAATAATGAAAACACTAAGGGGAAACAATAAATGATTACTGCTATAGACACTAACGTGCTTATAGACATTTTTGTTCGCGATAAAAAGTTTGCTGAAAAATCAGCAGACACTTTACAAATTTGCTTGAGTAAAGGGGCGGTGCTTGCATGTGATATTGTTTGGTCGGAAACAGCTTCAGTTTTCCCTACTGAATCTCAATTTACTTCAGTTATTAATTCACTATCTATTAAATTCTCGCCGATGAACGCCGATGCCGCCTTGCTTGCAGGTGATTTTTGGCATAAATATAGAAAGAAAGGCGGACAAAAAAATCGAATTGTTGCAGATTTCTTAATCGGCGCTCATGCATTAGCACAATGCGACTGTCTGCTCACCCGCGACAGAGGATTTTACAGAAAATATTTTAAAAACCTAAAAATTATAGACCCTTCTGTACAATAACATCCAATTGGACGGTGCTCGAAAAAGCACCTAATCTCAAGCGCGCAAGCACCTCGGGATGAATTGTTTATTCTCACATATTAATTTCAACCCATGACTTTAGTCGTGGGGCAAAGTCAACTTAACCACTTTAACCGTTTTAACGGTTTAACTATTAATTTGCTTTATAAACCGTTGAAACGGTTAATCTGTATTTTATTATCATCATACCCACGACTAAAGTCATGGGTTGATATTTTTTATTTTAGACAAGTGTGAACTATTAACTATTAACCCCGCCTATGGCTGGGCAAGCTATTAACCAACAACCAACTAACAAAATGAAATCATTCACCAAAACCATGGTAGTTATTTTTTTAATTGCCTCATCAGTGTCAATTAACGCTGCATCATGCTGCCCGGATCCTTCCTCTGCAGAATGCAAACCCGCAATCACTAACGCGAATATAATGCTGATTCCGGAAGACAAAAACTTTTCTGAAAATTATATTCAAAAACTTTTCGATCGTGGTAAAAAAGAGATTTATTCCGGTAAAGCACTTGAAACTATCGGTATGCCATGCGGCGGAATCGGTTGTGGACAATTGTATCTTTGCGGTGACGGTACTCTCGCCGACTGGCAGATTTTTGGATTTGCTGTTTCGAGATGGGTAGAAAACACGTCATCGACTTTTGCTTATCAAAAAATGAGGAAACCGGTTGACCAGGGATTTGCAGTAGCCTATAAATCAGGCGACTCAAAAACTCTTGTAAAAGAACTCAATAAAGATGGTTTTAAGAACGTAGAATTTAACGGTGAATATCCTATCGCGACAATCAATTACAGTGAAAAAAATTGTCCCGTGAAAGTATCTTCGGAAGTCTTTTCTCCTTTTATCCCTTTGGATGCTAAGGATTCCGCCTTTCCGGCAACTATTTTTAATATTACAGTTGAAAACTGTTCGGATAAAAATGTTGAAGCAAGCATTATCGGTTGGCTGGAAAATATGGTTTGTATGAACACCCGGAATTCATACGATATTAAAGGAGATACCGTTTTCAAGAATTTTAAGAATTCAGAAATAATGACTCAAACTGTAATTCCGGTGAAAAAACGGATAATAGCTGACAGAATTTCAATCATTTTTGAAGACTTTGAAGGCACAAACTGGAACAAATGGATAGTTGAAGGCGACGCTCCTGGTACAAAGCCAACCACAAAAACCCAGCTTGAAGGTCAATCAACCGTCTCAGGTTTTTCAGGAAAGGGTTATGTGAACACAATGCACAATGGCGATAAAACTGTCGGCACGCTTACATCTCCTGAATTTACGATTCAAGAAGATTATATAAATCATTTAATCGGTGGTGGTGGTGCTGAAAACGTTTATGCTGCTCTTGTTATCGAAGGAAACGAAGTAGAAAAAGCCAAGGGAATAAACAGTGAAGAACTCCGTTGGCAAAACTGGGATGTTAAAAAATATAAAGGCAAAAAAGCTAAATATAAAATTGTTGATAAAGCTAATTTAGGTTGGGGCCACATAAATAT
>JAUVKG010000375.1 GCA_030596365.1 Chlamydiota bacterium
TGCTACCGGATTAAATATAGAAATCGGCGGCGGTATCCGTGAATTAGCAGATATCGAAGTATGCCTTAAAGCGGGAGCAAAAAGAGTTATCCTCGGCACTTCAGCTCATAAAAAACCTGAACTTGTTAAAGAAGCTGTTAAGAAATTCGGTGGTGACGCAATTGCTGTCGGAATAGATTGCAAAGACGGAAAAGTCGCTATTAAAGGCTGGACAGAAATCACTGAAACTTCTGTTATTGATCTTGCGAAGAAAGTGGTTAACGCCGGTGTAAAAACAATAATTCATACAGACATAGCCGTTGACGGAATGCTTACCGGTCCGGATGTAGAAACTGTAAGCTCGCTGATGGAAAATTTTGATGTTAATATCATCGCTTCCGGTGGAATAGCAAATTTAACTCATATAAACGAATTGCTAAACATAAAGCCTCACGCGCCATACGGCTGCATAACGGGGAAAGCTATTTATACCGGAAGTCTTAATCTCGAAGAAGCAATACAAATTTCTAATTAACCTAATTAACCTAATTAATCTAATTGGTCTAAACAATTAACCAGTTACCAAATTAATAAATTATTAAATCATTATGTGGATCTCATATTTTTATCACGATTGTAAAAGAGTATTTATAACTATGCCGGGCAATCCGGTTATAAAATTTGTTAAGCTATGGTTTGTGCCTTCGGTACATATTATGTTTGTTCACAGAATTGGCAGTGGCATTATAAAGTTATGGCCGCCATTCAGTTGGATTTTATTAATTCCTTACGCTGTTTTTCAGTTTATAATCAGAGTTATTTATGTAGCAATTATTCCGGCAAAAACAAAAATAGGTCCCGGATGTGTTATTCTGCATTCTTATGGTGTTCATCTTCATCCATTGGCAAAACTCGGTAACAATGTAACTATAGCTGAACAAGTTGGTGTTGGCGCAGCAAAATTATCAGATAAAAAATATCCTGTAATCGGTGATGAGGTTATGCTTGGCATCGGTTCGAAAATACTTGGTCCTATTACTATAAATCATCACGCTGTTGTCGGCGCGAATGCGGTTGTTCTTAAAGACATGCCGGCTTATGCTGTAATTGGAGGTATTCCCGCTAAAGTATTAAAAATCAATCGACCTAATAAAAGAAAAAGGGAAAACAGATACAGACCATACAGACGAAACAGAAACGCTAATATTAAAACCGATAAAAGAAGCGGAGCGATTCATATAAATGAAAAGTGAAACGTTTGACGTTGGACGTTTGACGTTTGACATTGGAGTAGTTGAGTAGTGAGTAGTGGATGGAGGGACGCTGTCCTCAGCGTCCTAAATGGAGTAATGAGTGGTAACCCACTGTACACAAAGTATATTTTTTGCATTGGACGTTCCGATTAATTTTGTGCTGAAGGCACAATTCATTATAGCCCTTGAATTTTACCCCATTCCTATCGGGGAAAGGGGGTACGGGGATTTGGTTAGAAATCAGGTCAATTTATTTTTGTCGTCCTTGTAGTCCTTAAAGTCTTTGCAGTCCTTATAAACCTAATAATTACCGACTATGGAAGCGTCTGTAAATCAAAAAACAATTTCAAAAAAATCAATACTTCACGTTTGCACCGTGGGTATTACGGCAAGAACTTTCCTTCTTCCTATTTTCAAAAAAATGCAAAGCGAAGGTTTTGATGTTGTTTTTGCTTGCACCGATGATGATGATGCAAGGTTTATAGAGTCTCAAGGTATCCCGTTTTTCCCTGTTAAAATAAGTAGAAATATTTCCATAACGGATTTTGTGGCGGTTTTCAAACTTTATAAATTCATCAGAAAAAATAAGTTTCAATTAGTTAATACTCATACCGCTAAAGCTGGTTTCGCGGGCAGAACAGCCGCCTGGCTGGCACGAGTTCCGGTAATTATTCACACAGCGCACGGGCTTGTTGTTCACGAATATTTATCTTCCTTCAAGAAAGCGATTTATAAATTTCTTGAGCGATGGATTGGCGCCAAGACTTCCGCGTTTATTGTTGTAACGGATAAAGTAGGAGATGAATTAATAAAAGCCGGCATTGCGAAAAAGAATAAAATTCATAGAATTTATAATGGAATAAATCTTGATGATTTTTCTAAAATAAATAAATCTGCACGGACGGAATTTTGTGAAAAATTAAACATCAAAAATAATGATTTAATTATCGGTACTATTTCGCGATTAGTTCCTGACAAAGGATTAGAAGATTTAATTCAGGCTTTTGCTTTAATTCACAGTTCAAATCCTAAAACAAAACTTGTTATTGCAGGTGACGGACCATTAAAAAACAAATTAATTGAATTAACCGAAAGTATGGATATTAACAACTACGTTTTTTTCATCGGATGGCAAGATGATGTACCACAAACACTCGCTCTTTTTGATGTTTTTTGCCTGCCGACTTTAAGAGAAGGTTTCGGTTATGTTTTTCTTGAAGCACAAGCCGCAGGAATTCCGGTTATTGCTACAAAAATCTCTCCTTTAACGGAAACAATGCAAGATGGCGAATCAGCGCTTCTTGTCCCTACGCACTCACCTGAAAGTCTTACCTCTGCGATACAAAAAATAATCACCGATGACGCACTTAAAAATCAACTTATAGAAAACGGTTTGAGAAATGTTAAAGAGCGATTTGATCAGAGAAACCAACTTGATGAAATAGTGGAATTGTATAATTCTTTGCTTACGCCCGCCGATGGCGGGGTTATTAGTTAAAAGGTGCGAAGGTGCGAAGGTTAAAAGTTCAAAGATCAGACTCTGTCAATTATTTTATATATCAACCCTTAATTTTTAAAATTATAATTCGTGTCAATTCGTGTAATCCGTGTCTAAAAGATTTATGTATCTACAAAATCCGTTTTACTTTTAAAACCAAAAATGATATAATATCTTTAATAATTATTAATGTGCGCCCATAGCTCAATTGGATAGAGTGCTTGGCTACGGACCAGGAGGTTTGGGGTTCGAATCCCTATGGGCGTACCATTTTATTTATGAATTGGTTAATTGAAGAATTGGATAATTTTCAATCCACCCTAACGAAGTAACTATTTGCATTCATCCAATAATCCATTCCTCATCAGCGCATTTCCAATACTGCATGGTCATTATATCAATCATTTAATAAAAGTTAAAATGCACCAAAAATAGTATGGAATAAACAAGGAAATCAAATTTGCGTAAAGCGCAAATTTCCTCAGGTGTGCCTGCAACTCATCAAGACCCGGCACGCCCTTTTGAATAAAAAATTTTTTTCTGCGTCTATAATTTTGAAA
>JAUVKG010000050.1 GCA_030596365.1 Chlamydiota bacterium
GCAGTATTAGTTCTGGCGAGTAAGTCGCGGGGTATAAACCATCCTGAATTTCAGAATGAAATTTATAAAATGATAGAGGAGTCTCCCGCACGGGACAGAATAATAACACTTTACGGGCAGTTCCCGGCGCGGGCATTTGACACTATAATTTCCTCTTCCGACATAGTTATACTTACTTATGAACTGGGCGGGCAAAGCGGAATAATGGCTCATGCTTTTGCATTTGGGAAACCTGTTGTTTCTTCGGATTTAAGAGCATTTCGGGAGTGGATTGAAGAATCACAGGGCGGACTTGTGGCTACTTCTGATGAAGAGTTGGCATCTCACTCTATCAAGCTGCTGAGCGATGATAAATACCGGGAATCTTTGAGTTCAAATATTGTGAAATTTATCAAAAATAAAACTTCGTGGAAAATTGTAGCGAAACAACATATTAAAGTTTACGAAAAATGCGCGTGGCGGCCTGCGCCGTTTGCAAGGTACTTTGGTTAAGAATCTTTAAAGTGAAGCATTTGTGCTATAAGTAAGATATTTACCCACGGAAAACACGGAAAGACACGGAAATAAAATAAAATAATTTTCAGTAGGTTTAAAAACAAAATCCAACTGTTTATTTAGGTTAAATTATGTTTAGAAGAAAACAAGAAGGAAGAGATATTGTCCATCGGTGGGAGGGTAACCCTTTGATCAGGTTGGAAGATTTGGGATTCCGATGCGCCGACCTGCGTTCTGCCGGTGTAACTTTTTTTGATGGAAAACCCATTTTGCTGATTACCGTCCAGCATCTGTCAGGACATCAGTCAATTCATCTTGCGCGCAGCGATGACAAGGGACAATTTCATGTAGAAAAAGATGCCCTCATTGGTGCCAATGGAAATTCGCGCTCTAAAAATACTCATGAAAGTGAGGGGGTTATGGACGCAAGGATTACGTCTATGGATGGTAAATATTATATCATGTATATGGCTTGCGGTGATCATGGTTTTCGTATAGGAATGGCAACTACAACAGATTTTGTGAAACTCGAATATCATGGCTTGATCTCCGAGCCGGATACAAAAGGCGGCGCTCTCTTCTCAGAAAAAATAAACGGGCGATATGCAAGACTTGAACGACCGGGAAGCGGTAAGAGCATCTGGATAAGCTACAGCGATGACTTGGTTTATTGGGGCGGCAACGAAGTAGTCTTGTCACCGCGGAGTGGGTTTTGGGATGCCGCACGCGTTGGAACCGGAGCTCCGCCTATCAGACTTCAAAATTTTTGGCTTCTGGTTTATTATGGTGTCAAAAAAACTTCTGCCGGGCCGCTGTTCCGGCTTGGAGTGGCTATGCTTGACAGCAAAGATCCGACTAAACTTATCGGCCGCGCAAATATTCCTATTCTTTCACCACGTGAAGATTATGAGAGAATTGGTGACCAGAACAACATTGTATATTGCACCGGAGCGTTCATTCAAAATGAAAATGAATTACAAATTGTATATAACGCCGCCGGCAGTTGTATTTGTCTGGGTTCTACCACCATACATGAAATAATTGACACTTGTGTCTACAGCAAGGAGGATTTCTAAATGGCTGCTGAAAATTTTACCGGTGAAGACATTCTTACACGTTGGGAAGGAAATCCTGCAATTGTTATAGAAGATGTGCCCTTTCGCGCAAACACTGTTTTTAACGGTACTCCCATCGTAACTGAAAATGGAATATTCCTCCTTTTACGCGTAGAAGGACAGCAAGGATTTTCATTCTTCGCACTTGCACGAAGTCAAGATGGGCTGCGCTTTGAAATCGATGATAACCCTGTCATGATGCCCGCTAAAGACGGCCCATTCGCTAAATATGAATCAAGAGGAATAGAAGACCCGCGTGCCACCTTTATCGATGGCGTTTGTTATGTTATGTATGTAGCCGTTGGCCGATGGGGATCACGAATCGCTTTGGCAAAAACCATTGATTATGTTAACTATGAACGTATAGGACTTGTCTCCGAACCGGGCAATAAAGACGGAGTTCTTTTCCCGAGAAAAATCAACGGATTATACGTAAGGCTTGACAGGCCTATAGGACTTGACCGTGGAAGCATTTGGATTTCTTATTCCCCGGACCTTTTAAATTGGGGGAAATCGGAAATAGTTATGACACCACGGCATGGTTATTGGGACGATTATCGCATTGGTGCTTCTGTTCCGCCTATTGAAACTGAAGAAGGCTGGCTTGAAATTTATCATGGAGTTAAAATGACTTCGGGCGGGCCTATCTATAGAATCGGTGTTGTACTGCTTGACCTTGATAAACCGTCGCGCGTCATAAAACGCGGTTCGATGCCAATCCTTTCCCCGCGCACCAAATATGAGCGGATTGGAGATATTCCAAATGTGTGTTTTGCGTGTGGAGCTGTTGTTGATGATAATGGTAATATTAAAGTTTATTATGGTGCCGCCGATACGTCTATTTGTGTTGCCGAAAGCACAATGAAGCAAATATTATCCGAAAGCTTCCAGGAATAACGAAGATAGTTATTCGTTATTCGTTAATAGTTATTTATAATAACCAAAGCATCTTGCTTTGGATTGGTAGTAAAAAGCTATTTTCGAAATGGTGTTAGAAAAGTAAAAAAAATCTAATAATTAATTAATTATTTTTATTAACTTTGCGAGCTTAGCGCCTTTGCGAGAGTTAAAAAAATTGTATTTTCCGTGTACCGCACCCGGAGAGTTTCGGGTCAAATCGGGGAACGGAAAATCAAATATATCCGCCCGAAAAGGGCGGAACGACCAACGAAAAAGATTAATAATAACCAACATTTTGTGTCGCATGTCAAATAAAATGTACCGTCCTTTTCGGACGGCATACTATTATTAATCGTATTCCTCGCATTATAACATCCCCCGCCCTATTGGGCACCCCCTTAAAAGGGGGACTGCGAGGCTAATTGCTTACGCCGCTTTGCGGCTGAACCCTTTTCGAGCGCTGTATAACAACGGCGCTCGAAAAGTTTAGAATTGCGTTTCCGCATGTGTTTTGGTATTATAGACATGAACTAATATTCATCGCTAACCCACGATTTCATAAATGAAAACTTACAACAATTCAAACGGCATTATTTCATCTTGCGCCGACCCATGTGTTCTAAAACATAACGGCACTTATTATTTGTATTGCACTTCAGACCTGTTTTCAAATAACGGCATCCCTGTTTATAAATCTACTGATTTGGTAAATTGGAAAGGTCCTTGCGGCGAAGGATCTAACGGATTAGCGCTGCATAAAAATGATGTCTGGGGTGAAAAATGGTTCTGGGCAGGTGAAGTCATTGAAAAAAACGGCAGATTTTATATGTATCCCACCGCTGAAGAACATCTCATCGCAGCTGTAAGCGATTCTCCACTCGGACCTTTCACGCAGGAAGTTAAAAAACCAATGCACGATTTCCGTGAAATAGATGCCGGAGCTTTTATTGATGATGGCGGTAAATCATATTTTTATTTCGTCAGATTTGATAAAGGAAACATTATCTACGCCGCAGAATTTAATGATGACTTGATCTCCATAAATGAAGAAACCGTTACGGAATGCATTCGGCCGGAACTTCCATGGGAAAAAGGGCCCTACGAACCGCATTGGCCGGTTATTGAAGGTCCTTATACTTTCAAGCACAACGGCTTTTATTATTTAGTCTACACGGCAAACCATTTTTTGAGTAAAGAATATTCGATTGGTTACGCGACATCAAAATCACCGCTTGGTCCGTGGGACAAATATGAAAAACCGATTATTAAAAGAAATGAAAAAGTTAATGGGCCCGGGAATGGAATGTTTATTGAATCACCGGACGCTTCAGAACTGTTTTTGGTCTATCATGTTCATTGCGATTTAGAAAATCCAACACCAAGAAAACTCGCGATTGACAGAGTTAAATTCGAGGAAAATCCCGATGGGGGACCGGAAATTATTGTTGTTAATGGTCCGACAGTTGAAGACCAGCCAATGCCGAATTGAATCTTTAATCAAAAAAATGATATAATATAAATAGATTAACAACTAACAACAAAAAAAACTAACTGGTCATGCACTAAATTTTAAAAATGATAAAAAATAATTTAGTATTTCTTTTTTTTATATCTCTTCTACTTTGCTTATCTAATTATGTGAATGCTGTGCCTGATGGAATTCCCGATTCTCTCGACCGTGGGCATCGCCTGATTCTGAAACGCGGTTTTCAAATCCAGGCCCTTATGTTTCCGGGAGCGTATCCTGCAGGGCAATCCTGGAGTGCAACTCGTTGGAGTGAATCACATTATAATACACCTAACCTTCATGAATGGGGGAATCCTGCTACATTTGGCGCCGCACCCGGTATTCCCTGGTCACGATGGATGTGGTGGGATGGTTGCGTTGCAACTAATCCTTATCTGCTGCCGCATGAAATCCCTTATCTTTCCACTCTTGTCTCTTTGCAGGCAGGTGATGAAAGAAATATTGACGATTCAAGTGTCGTAAATACAATGAAAATGACTTTTGATATCTGGGAAAACACATATCCGGATATTATTCGTTATACTTCGCAACATGGCCTTGATGGTGCCAGCATTGCAACTCACCAGAATTATCAGTCAATTGCAAAACCTGACATGGTGAACATGTTTGTTTATGAATACAAAGATGGTGAAGGAATAAAAGGCGGCAGTCAGCCGAAATGGTATGAAGCTTTGGGAAAATATAGATTACTCGGTCTGTATGGAAATGACGGAACGGGAAACAAACCTATTCCTTCTTCATGTTTTTATCAATGCTTTATTCATGAAGGCGCCCGGAATATTGGTTTAACAGAACTTTCCGCATGTCAATTCGCTCCATTAGTTTTTGGATATAAATTCACAATAGCTTTTTTCTACAACGATCCCAGTGGACCGCACACAGACTTGGAAGAGCAAATTTTTGACAGCGATGGCGATACCCAACCTAACGTGTGGTTTTATCATGCTGCCGCAAACAACGCGCAAATCAAACGGCTGGCACCGGCACTCGAGCGCCTGATTTCCCGTTCGGGTGATTCTATAAATTATGTATGGGTAAAACCCGGAGAATATGACGCAGGATGGCTGGGTACCAAAGACAATCCAACACCGGGTTACTGCGCTGAATGGCATTCAGGTGTGGACCCTTATATTACAAGCATTAGCGCTAATAATCCAAGCGGTTGGAATGATGGATTACGCGGTGATACCTATATCGGTTACTTCCATCCTCTTCACGAAAGTTTTGACGGTCCTGATTATAATAACGAACTGTATTTTATTATTATGAACGGACTAACCGATGTTGACGCTTCGCCCGGAGGAGTTATGCAGCAAATTACTTTGAACTTCGATTTCGGCACGAGTGGAATTACAACTCTGCAACGGTTGAGTCGTACAACCGGCAAACCGGAGATTGTAAATTTAACACATGTCAGTGGAAGTCAATATACAATAACTCTGGAAATAGACGGTGGAGAAGCCGACCTTTTCAAATACAATGATGGTGCTCCTTTTGTTGGTAATGTTGATGCACCGGAAAATATTTTCCCGACAAATTTTGTTCCTGTCACTGCTCCGGTAACTTTTTACGCGACGCCATTTAAAAGCGGACTTGATTACTCTTTTGCTTCAAGTCAGTGGCAGGTTTCTTCACACACAGATTTTTCTGCAATAATCTATGATTCAGGCGAAACAATCCCGACAGATTCTTTTACACCACCCGCTAACGCTATTCCTTCGGGCACTTACAGCGTTTTTTATTGGCGATGCAGATACAAAAACAGCGAGGGTATTTGGAGCGGTTGGTCGATTGAACCGACCTCTTTTACGATCCCTTCCGCATTCACGAAAACAGCAAAATTTTTTAAAGACAGATTCAGCGTAATCAGTAATGGAGATGCTAACCATCAATATAATATTGTCGGTAGGCAGTCCGGGAATGCGGCTCCTTCCATATATCACTTAGCGAACGGTCTATCAACGGTTACAATCTCGGGCCCCAATGTTGGTAAATGTCACATGGATGGCAGTTCCGCAGCTGCTTATCTTTCTCCTGCAAATAATTTTAATGAGTCAGGAAATTTTATTCTTCAATATGATTTGACAAGAATTCCTTCAGGAAATACACAGCAATGGGATTTGGTTGCTTTTGGAACTGACGGTGCATTCAAAATTCCGCACGAAGGAAACGCGCATGGCTTTGAAGTTGTTTTTTATGAGCACGGCTGGTACCACGTTTACGCTAACAATATTATAACTGCTAATTTTTATTTTTCTGAGCTTGAATATATAAATAATCCAACGCTGAAAATTAAATTTACAGTTTCGCAAAATGATTTTTCCGGCTCAGGTAATGCTAAAATCGCTATGTTCATTAACGGAAAACCTTATCCGCTTTCCGGAGGACATGTCAGCTTAGATACAGGAAAATACATTTACACTTTCGCCGGTGGTTTTACAAATAATTATATAAATTTTATTACTTTGTATCCTACCAAAGCAAATATTGATAATCTTGAATTGAAAATTCCTACTAATGAATTTTTTACTTCTGCCTGGTCTGATAACGCTAATTCAGATGTCGCAAGTTATAAAAACTATACTCATGCCGTGAATTTCGGAGACAATGATGATGTAGTAATAAATCATGTTACTTTTACAGGTGTTGGCGCAAATATGTCGGGTGATAATTGGGAAATTTATACCGCAAGCGCAAATCCCCTTACAGGACCTATTGATGTTTATTCTTCGCCGTTTGATAAAAATCCTAATATTTCTCCGAATAGTGTGGCACTGGTCAGTAATCTTATGTATTCTGCCGTTAACAGCGACTGCGCATCGTTAACTCTAACAGCTCTAAACTCCGGTAAAGAATATTTGCTGACTTTATATAGTTTTGCTTTTGAAAACGTTGATATGCGAAAATCATTTTTCGCCGCAAGTGATGATACACTTATCTCCACAATTGATCAGAATGAATTTGATTATAACAACGGACAGCTTCTGAAATGCAAATACATTGCTCCCGACAATGGCATCTTTTCCATTTCTACAACTCCTGATAACGGCGTGTGGGGATGGTACGCATTCAGCAACGAAGAATACATTCCTGAACCTTGCTATTTATTATTTATCATTTATCAATTATTATTCTTTTTCCGCGCCGCGCCCGGAGAATTTCGGGTATGCGGGGGTCTTAATCATTGGAGAAAATCCGACCATTAGGTCCATAATGTCCATTTTGTCCACAATGTGCATTTTAAAAAATGAAACTAACAATAATATAAAATGAAAACCGAAATCCAAAATCACAAATCTAAAATCCAAAATCACAAATCACAAATCCAAAATGGTATCGCTCTTGTGGCCGTTCTTGCAATTCTTGTTGTTCTCGCAATTCTTGCATCAACATTTGTTGTTTTCAGCAGAATTGAAACTAAACAATCTGCTTTTGCTACCGAGTCCATTGCTCTTGATATGCTGTTGAACACCGGATTGGAGCACGCTGAAGCACTTATAACAACCGCAGAATCACCCGGGGTGTCAAAAAAAGATAATTTATCTCTTAATACTCTCCTTCAAGTTCGCGGAACAATCGATAAAAAAAATAAATATTCCGGTAAATGGTTTTATATTAAAGACGCTACCGGAAAATCTATCGGAAGATATAAAATTAATATCGAAGATGAAGCCGGTAAAGTAAACGTTTCTAAAGCATTTCTTTTGCGTAAATCTAAAAGCGGTAGTGGATGGCATACAGGCGAAATCTCACTCCCTTCAGCTCTTAAAGTCAGCTCTAAATTAGCAAAAAAATTGATGGACTATCGTTATGGTAAAAATCTAGTTCCGGGTGCGCGCGGTGATGATAATGAAGATAATGTAATCTTAACATCTGATGGAATTGATAATGACGCTGACGGTCTTATAGATGAAGACGATGAAGGAGTAGATGATCCAAGTGAATATTCTCACTGGTATCCGCATGGAGATGATAGAAAATTTACAAGCGTAGGGGATATGCTCTCAGTTTTTATGGATGGAATGGATAAAGTCGGCGCGAAAACAAAAACAGCGCTTAGAACCGAAATACCGAAACGCGCTACGGTTTATTCTATCGATCGACCTGGTTCAAAAACTCTTCCTAATGATCGTCCTGCTGATATTAATTGCTTTACCGCTCGCGAGTGCCGTCGTAGAATTGATGACGCAAACAACGCGCAGGCTTTTGAATCAGACGCCACAAAACGCTCGCAGCTTGCTGTTAATGCTATCGATTATCGTGATGAAAATCATGTTCTTTCAACTCTTGGTTCTACTTACGGTGTTGAAGCTGTTTGCTTTAATGAAGTTATGGCTAATGATGAATCCTGCACTTTTATGATTCGTGATGGAAATTCATGCCACGGAATGCTTAGCACTTATACTTTCGTTAAAAATAAACCTTCAGGTGCAGGCGATAATGTTGACGAATATTGGGAAAAATATATCGGCGCAACAGATAGCAAAAGAACTTTCTTCGGCGCTGCATGGCCTTATTATGCTATCCCGGGGCGCGGGTGGTACCTCTTTGACCCGAGACACGCCTGGCGTGTAAGTGTTGCTAAAGGAATCGGAAAATTTAATTATAGCCCGGGAAGCAGCAGAATAAGCTTCAAACTCCCCAATGGGCCGGGCAAAAAAGGCTCATCCAGCGTTCCCGTGCTCGAAAATTACTGCAGGGGAAATCGCTCGAAAACTTTAGTGATCGAACCGCCTAAAAAACTTCCCGGAGCTCCATCGGGATGGGATTGGACTCCTGCTTCTTTGAGAAATAACGGAGCTTTTTGCTCTTTTTATAATCCCGGACTGCAAAACTCTGATAAATCTTATACCTACCTTTATAGAGACCTTATAGATGCTCTTGGAAAAATGAATCTTACAAAATCCGGTCACCCTAAATTACCAAATAATTTCTTTAAAGGTACTTATGCAATGATTTATACCTGGGGCGATCCGGGCGAAAGTTCTAAAGGTGAACCGGTCGGCACTTACAGAGTTTACAGCTCATCAACTGATCATAATTTCACAATTGATAAAAGAGATGTTTTTACCGGTAAAAGTTTTGATAGTAGAATAAAAACTCTTTACAATATTCCTGAATTCGATGTAAATAAAGTCGATATTAGTGTCTGCTTCTTCGGTTGGGGTAATTGTCACCCCTCCGCTGAACTTCCAAACGTTAATAATATGTATGTCGCACGATCGCGCCAACCGATCGGTAACAGATATTTTAAAGTTATGGTAAGTCGAATGCCAAAAGGCGGCACTTACGGTATGAAAGAAAGAGGTTATCTTTGTACCGATCTCGGTGTCTCCGGAGAAGTTAACGGAAAACATGAAGAAGACAGTGATCCGGTAACTAAAGAAAGTTATAAATATTGGTGGTATAATGATGCTGAACCTATTCGCACAGATGGAAAAGGTTGGTTAAGTGTTATTTTAAACTCTTCAAAAAAAGCGGATTTCAGAGCCGGTGTCGCTCAGGAACTCGCTTATCTTCGTATGGTCGCTCCGGAAGTTACAGAAATGTATAACGCTTCCGCTACTCCCGTTTCTCTCGCTAACTGGCGCGTTATTTGTAATACCGGTGCTCTTGCAACAGAAATCGGAAGAATTCGACGTACTGCTTATTATGACACCAAACTCAGACGCAGAGTTATTGATGATAATCCCGTCGTTGCTCCCGGTGACTATTTTTATCTCGTTAATGATACTGAATTATTTGACGGTTGGTATGGAAACGCTGACAAAAAATGGGGGTCGAAAGCTGATGAACAAATCCCGGTTTTTCAGATGGATAAACAAAGATGGGGCGTTATGTATAAAATACAGAAAACTAAAATGTTTTATCCGGGTGACACTTCTGAAGGAGCTGCGAGAGCAGGCCTTGCGATCTATCTTCAAAACGAAAATTTCGAAAAGAATTTATTTAATAAGGAAACTTTTCAGTTTATTAACGAAAAAGAAATGGAAGACCCGAAATCTTCTCACAATTTCTTCTTTCCCGTTATCTCTGAATTCGCCTACAGAAATAATGAAATCTTTACTTCAACCGGAACTGATATTGACAGTAGTTACAATGTGATGGTTCTCGGCTTGCCGCAAAGAGGCGGTATTGTCAGTCTTACTTTGAAAAATGAATACGATCAGGTCTGCGCGAGAACCGTTGAATACGGAAGCCTGGAATCTGATGAATTCGAATTTTCAAGTCAGAAATCCGACCCAACAAAACCTGTCTGGCACAAAAGAAAAGTTACTATCGGCGGATCAAAAATTGACGCTGATAATAAAGCAATTCGATCAAGAAAAGCAGGAAACTTTTTTATTAAAAACGGACCTTACGCAAATGTAGGCGAAATTAGAAAAATTACTTCCACTGAAGAATTCCAGCAACTCGGCGTCTCAGGTAATCAGTCCGGAGCAAGACTGATGCTTGGCGCTATTGCTGATGTAATGTGTACTTCTCATCTTAGACTTGAATCCTGTGGTAATAATGTTAAACAGAACGGATGGAAAAAAGCTAGCGGGAAAGTCGCCGGTTATACTCTGCAGAGTATAACCTCCGCACAAGGCAATTGGGAAAATAATCAATGGATTGGCCAAAAATTAAGATTTCTTACAGGACCGATGAGAGGGGAGTCATTTCCAATTTTTAGTAACTCTAAAAGAACTATCATTCTTGCAGATAAGAAAACTAAAATGATTCCAAGATCCTCACCGGGAAGAAAACCCCTGAAACCTAACCGCGATGATATCTTCTCTATCGGGCCAGGCTATAACACCGGCTTCTGTTATACAAGACAAGGAAACGATATCGGTGAATGGACTTGGAATAAAGTTGTTCCCGTCAAGGGAACGTTTGACCTTTATATTAACGGATTAAGCGATTCTATTAATACAACGGAATTTCTTGAAGAAAATAGAAACTCATCTCTTGATGTCGATGTTTGGAATTATAAAACTAAAGAATTCGATAACTTGTGCCAAAATAAAAAATATGGGAAATCAGACTCGTTTAGAGCAGGTAAAATAAATCCCGATAATGTTTCCGATTCAGG
>JAUVKG010000144.1 GCA_030596365.1 Chlamydiota bacterium
GGCATACCGGGAATAGTCGCCGGAATTGGGTCAAGCTGGAAGCTTGACTTACTTTTCTCTAAAAAATACGCCTTAGCATTTTTAACTAGATTATATTATAATATTTAACTATGACAATAATTAGCATGATAACTTTATTAGGCGGACTCGCTCTGTTTATTTATGGTGTTGACCTGATGAGCAGCGGAATGCAGCAAGTGGCAGGTAAAAAACTTCGCTCGCTTCTCGGCGCTGTTGTTCGACATAAATCAGCAGGACTTTTGGTCGGACTGATTCTTACGTTCTTCCTGCAGTCCAGTTCGGCTTCAACTGTTATGTTCGTTTCTTTCGTTCAGGCGGGAATTCTTGCTTTTAGAGATACAATCGCTCTGATTCTTGGAGCGATGATAGGAACAACCCTCACTGTTCAGATAATCGCTTTCAAAGTTTCTGATTATGCCCTTGCGGCGGTAGCTATAGGTGTTGCTGTACAAGTTTTCGGAAAATATGAGCGCAGCAAAAACTGGTCGAATATTATACTTGGAATAGGATTGATATTCTTCGGAATGGCGGTGATGAAATCAGGAATCGAGCCGCTGAAAAATAGTCCGCTTTTTGTTAAATGGCTCAATACTACAATAGGTAATCCATGGCTCTCATTTGCTGTCGCAACTTTTTTTACCGCCGTCGTTCAGGCGAGTGCGGCGACAATAGCGTTAGTGATTTCTTTTGCGGCAAGCGGTTTGCTTGGGAGTTCATCGGAGCAGATTCTCGCAGCTGCGCTGCCGTTTGTTATGGGGGCAAATGTCGGAACAACAATTACGGCTTTGCTGGCATCTGTTCGCACCGGCCGCGAAGCGTTTCGTTGTGCTGTAACGCATACTGTAATGAAATTAACCGGAGCGGTAGTTTGTATGTTTTTTGTTATGCCTATTGCGCATGGAACAATATGGATCACATCGTTTTTCTTGAGTGGAGAAGCATCTTCTGCAAGAATAGTGGCCAACAGTCATACATTTTTCAATTTGATAAATGTAATTGTATTTTTCCCGTTTGCAAACTTGATAGCAAAATTTATGATTTTTCTTATTCCGGAAAAAGCTGAAAGAAAAGTCTTTTCAAATTTGTCAATTTCACAAGAAAAATCAGTCGATTTTAATACCGAATATGATTGCCTGATTGATACCCTTGCCGATTATTCAAAAATGGTGGGTAAACTGAATTTGAACGTGAGCACTCAATATGATTCGCCTGATGAAACTCAACTCGAAATAATTGCCGCACGGGATGAAACTTTAGATATCGGTTATCGTGAAATACGAAATCATGCGATGCTTTTGTATCAGCTGCCAAGTATGAAAAAACATTCCGGTGACTTTATCCCGATTATCAGATCATCAGAATTACTCGAAAGACTGGGCGATGATTTTGCCAGAAGCATTGTTCGAAGCTTGAAAAAAATAGCACGGGAGGATATTCGTTTATCGGTTGAAAGTGCTGCAGAATTGCATTTGGTGTCGAAAAAAATAGACGCGCTGCTTAATTCTTACGCGGAAGCCCTTGAGAAAAAAGATAGTAAAGTAATTGAATCACTGTTGGAAAATAACCGCGGCATAAAAACAATGTTACGCTCAATGCGGAAATCTCATTTCCTCGCTTTGGCTAATAAAGTTCCCGCAGCGGTAAAAAGCGGCAGTTATTATCTTGATATTCTTTCAGAGCTTGAATCATCAACGGTAAAAATAAAGGCATTGTTAAAAGTAATGCGGGAACATTTTTCGGAAGAAAATAGTCGCTCCTAAGCCCCGCCGGAGGGGGGACAGGTGTCAGTAGGGGCATCCCTGTGTGGTTGCCCTAATTCAGGTGTCAGAAGTCAGGAAATACTACGTACTACGCCTCGTTTGCCGGGTGGGGGTATAAATCGATTAACGAATAACGAATAACGATTAACGATTTAAGAAGTTAAATCTCCCATATCTCCCATAACTCCCATAACTCCCATAACTCCCATATTAAAGTCCAAAGTCCATCAAACTTTCATTTTGAATTTTTCCACAAATAAAGTAAAAACAACCGGCACTATAATTAAAGTTAATATTGTGGAAAATGCAAGTCCGAAAATCATTACATAAGAAAGTCCTTTCCATAACGGACCACCAAAAAAAGCAAGAGGCAGCATGCCGGCAATTGTTGTAAGCGTTGTTAAAAGAATCGGCCGCATTCGTAGTTTTCCGGCTTGAACAACAGCATCTCTTAAATGAAGACCTTCTTTGACGGAGGTCTGAATAAAATCGATGAGCACAATTGCATTGTTAACAACTACTCCGGCAAGAGAAATGAATCCGAGCATAGCCATAAAGTCAAGCGACTGCTGCATAATGAACAACCCAATAATCCCGCCTGCAAAAGCGAGAGGAATAGTCAGTAAAATAACAAAAGGTTTTGCGAAAGAGTTGAACTGTACTATCAGAACAAGAATAATAAGCACAACACCTATTTTGAATGCTCTGGAAACATTTTTATTCATTTCGTTTAGATTTTCTTGTTCGCCTGCCATCTCAATTCTGTAACGCGGTGGCAGTTCCGCAATGAATTTTTCGAGTGACGGCTCCATCTCTTTGACAATCCCGTTTGGAAGAATGCCCGGCAAAGTGTAAGCGCGTACTTCACAGGCGCGAACAAGATTTCTTCTTTCAATTTTTGCCGGCGCCCAGCTTGTTTTAAGAACCGCCACCGAATCAAGCGGAACTTTTCCTTTTGTTCCTTCTATATAAACTTCATTGACAGAAGTCAGTTTACCGCGCTGCTCGGGAGGAACGCGCAAATATATCGGTATTTTATCTTCGCCTTCATTATAAGTAGAAAGATAATAACCGGAAAATAAAGCGCTTAAAGTTTGTGCTACCGCATCGTTATTTACTCCGGCAACAGTTGCTGCATCCTCATTTACATCTACATCAACCTGGTAAGCGAATTCTCCCCATAAGTCGTAAATGCCGTAAACTCCTTTAAAGGTTCTATACAATTCTTTTAGTTTCTCAGCTTGTTCGCGAATGCCGTTTAGGGAAGGACCGTAAATTCTAATTCCAAGCGGCGCATCGCTTCCGGGACCCATGCCGAGTAGTGCCACGATTATTCTGCAGCCCGGGATTTTTTGTGCTGCACTTCTAACACGGTTAGCAAATTCCGGAGTCCCTTTACCGTCACTTGTGTTAATAACCATCAACGCGTAATTTGGAGCTCTTGTTTCCGGACTTTTGCTCTGGTAGAACCGCGGTCCTCCACCGCCTAGAAAAGTAGTTAAATCAACAAGCTGCTGCTGAACTTTTCCATTTTCATCACTAACAATTCCACATTTTTTAATAGCAACTTCAAGAGCTTGACAAATTTTTTCCGTTTGTTTTATTGTTGCTCCCTGGGGAAGATAAATATCTGCCGTAAAAGTTTTTTTGTCTGATTCAGGGAAAAAGGTTGTGCCCACGGATTTTGCAAGAAAAAATGACGAAATTAAAACTATACAACCAATAATAATTACCATGCCTTTGTGTTCCAGTGACCAACGAATAACAGGTGTATAAAAATCTTTTTTTTGTGAAACCGATTTTGAAGGCTCTTGCTCTTTCTTCTTAAATATACTGAATATTTTAACAATCAACATTTGGCTATCGCTCTTATCAGGTCGAAGCATAATGTAACACATCATTGGTGTTACCGTCATTGCAATAATATAACTGCACATTAGTGCGACACTAATAACAATTGGCAGCGGAGACATATATTCTCCTGAACTTCCGGGAATTGTCAGCATAGGAAGAAACGCCACAATAGTTGTAAGTGTAGATGCCAAAATAGGTATGGCAATTTCATGCGCGCCCTGCCAGGCGGCTTTAAGTCGTGGAACTCCCTGCTGTAAAAGCCGGACAACATTGTCGGAAACAACTATCCCGTTGTCCACAAGCATTCCAAGCGCGATTATTAACGACGCGATAGACATTTGATCGAGTGTTATGCCAAACATGCTTATCACGCCGATAGAAGTTATCATTGAAAGAGGAATTGCCGCTGCCATAATTACAGAAGCTCGAAAACTCATCATCAGAATGGAAACAAGGATAACCGCCGCAACTCCTTCAAGCAGATTAGTAATAAAATCGGAAATACTTTTATCAACTTCCGTTGGAGAGTCAGTCATAATACCAAAAGCAAGATCACGGGGTAAAACGCTTCTTTTCAAAACGTCTATTCTTTCACGTACTTTTTTGCCAAGGTCAACAACATTGTAACCTTTTTTCATCGTTAAACTGATTATTATGCATGGAGCAGATTGGTTTGGAGTGGCAAATATACACAAAGATCCTGCCGGTTCTTCATATCGCCGCGATACTTTTAAACCAATGTCGTCTATTACTACAGGCGCTTTACTTTGGTTAATTGCGATGTTTCTTATTTGTTGAAGTGAAGTAAGTTCACCGCTTGGCTTTAGTCCAAATCGACCGATGGAAGTATCTATCATCCCGCCCGGCGCGATAATATTTCTTGCGGCAATAATCTCTTTAAGCTGCTGCACAGTCAAATCCAAACGACTCCATCGCCCTATATCGGTTTCTATATAAATTACCTCTTCTTGAATCCCGAAAAGATCTGTGTTCGCTATTCCTTTTATGGATTTTAATTCGTCGCGTACAATTCTTGAAAATTTCTTTAAATCCCGGTTGGTATATCTTAACTGGTTGGATTGATCAGGCTGGTATAAAGCGAGAACCATGAAACTGGTATCGCCAAACTCCGTGTTTACATCCGGAGTTTTGGAACCTTCAGGAAGATCAGGTGCAACTCTGTCTACCCGCGCTCGAATTTTTGACCAGGCGTCTTCGAGGTCCTGAACATTATCCTCAAGCTCAACTATAAATACGGCATAACCAATTCGTGCTTCAGAAGTGATTTTGTCAATATCCTCAAGTGAGGATAGTTCTAATTCGATAGGTCGGCAGATGAGTTGTTCAACTTTTTCAGCGGTCGCACCTGGCCATTCCACATAAATTTGGCAAACACGAATTTTAAATTCCGGGTCCGACCGGCGCGACATGGAATTATAAGCGCTAACACCCCAAAGCAAAGTAACCAACAGCAATGCTGTGATGATGGAGCGATGAGTTACTGAAAATTTAGGAATGTTCATAAGTAAGCCGCACTCTTGACCGGCGTATGCCTGGTTCCAAGTGCGAGCAGTTAATAGTTAATAGTTAATAGTTAATAGTTATTAGTTATTAGTTAATAGGGGAAAGTGATTTGACTTAGAATCTTCTCCCATAATTCCCATATCTCCCATATCTCCCATAGAACTGACACCTGACACCTGACACCTGACACCTGACACCTCACGGATCACGGATCACGGATCACGGACCACGGACCACGGACCACGGACCACGGATTCTACTCCAGCGGATGCTTAGTAATTTCTTCTATAATGCTTACTTTAACTCCGTCAGAAACATAATTCGCGCCAAGAGTAATTAGTTTTGCACCGGCGGAAATTCCTTTTCCGTAAATATGGCGAAAATCCCCGTAATCGCCAATTATGTTTACTTCTATTTTTTTTGCTTTGCCGTTTTCAACTAAGTAAACAAAATATTTTCCGGAAGTGTCGGGGATGATTGCAGACATTGGAACGTAATAGCCTTTCGTTGTTTCCAAAGCTGCAATCCGAACTTGTGCGAGATCTCCCGGGAGAAATAACCACCGTGTATGTTCAATAGTTACGGTTTCATTATTTTTAAGATTTTCCGGTGGATTTACCAATACTATGTCAAATACTTTTAATGAACCCGGGTTGATAAGTTCGCGAAAGTTGTCAAGCATCAAATTTCTATATTCATTACCGGGTGTAACATTTATCCGTTCTATTTCAAATTGATCGGAAAGAGCTTTTCCTGCTGAAAAAACCTGCTGGTCTTTAGCTCGCCAAACATAATATCCTTTTTCATCTTTTAATAGAGAACTTAACGGAACACAAACAGGAGAGTTTGTATCTTCAGTTTTTAAACGAAGAACAAGCATTATGTTATCATATTTAAGAACCGGTTGACTGTTGGTGACAGAAATCGGGTCGATGGGGACTTTCATGTTTTGAACAAAAATATCTATGTTGTATGTGCGCGTTGCAGGGTCCGCAGCTATCGAACTGTTATCCACAATTCCTCCTACTGATTCATTGCTGCCGGGAGGGTAAACATAAACAGCATCACCCGATTTTATTTGACGCGCAAGAGTGGCAGAAACAGGAATAGTGACTTTCATCGGCTTTGTCATCGTTAGCTTTACAACTGCCTGGCCGGGTTCTACCCAAGCACCGGGGGCTACAAAAAGCTCTTCAATCACTCCGGAAAAAGGCGCGCGAAGTGTACAGTGATTAAAATTGTAATGCGCGTCGGCAAGGGAAGCTTCAGCTTGTTGTAGGGATGATTGTGATGTAAGAAATGTCGCTTTTGAATCTTCAAATTGTGCCTCGCTGATGCTCGCGGAATCCAATAACTTCTTGTGACGATTATAATCCGATTGCGTCTCAATTAAAGACGCTTTCGCTCCGGCAACCCGGGCTACTTCAGAGCTTATTGCAATTTGATAACGCGCGGGATTTAATTGAGCGATTATGCTTCCCTTACGAATTGTTTTATTATTGTTGTCGTAAATCTGCCCTTCGACGCTATTACCAACTTCAAGTGTAGAGAGAATTTTACCTGAGACTTCAAAACCTATTTTTTCTGATTTCCACGGCTGCACATAGCCCATAAGACGAGTTTCACGCTTTGGTGAAACTTTTTTGAGTTCCATTATTGTAACCGGCACGGCAGAATCAAATGACTTCTTAACTTCCTGACCGCAACCGGTAACTAATAAAAAAATTAAAAATATGTAAATATAGTTCTTCATTTTATTGACACAGATTTTTGGGAATCCGGCGTGTGTCCGGACACGTATTAATACTGATTAATCTTCTTTACCAGAATTGAAATTTCCTGTTTCAATTCCT
>JAUVKG010000133.1 GCA_030596365.1 Chlamydiota bacterium
TAGCGCCTTTGCGAGAGTTTCTTTATTTATATTTTTTCACTATCATCCCACAGAATAATACATTTTTGTATTTAAAAGATTGTTTTGTCATAAATTGTTTTGTCAAAATAATTTATCTCGCTAAGGCGCTAAGCACGCAAAGGAAATATCAACAAAATAATGAAATTATATATTGCTTTTTCGTGTCAACTTTAATTTAAATTGCTTATTTATTGCGGTTTCTGCTATAATAAGGATTATGAATACCCAATTTGGACTTATACGCGTGGCTGCAGCAGTTCCGAAGATTCGTGTCGCTGACACTGATTTCAACGCTGCACAAACCATTGATTTAATTAACATCGCCGATAAAAGCGGTGCTGATATTGTCGTTTTCCCGGAATGTAATATTACCGCTTACACGGCAAACGATCTTTTTCATCAAAAAACGCTGCAAAACTGCGCTATAAACGCATTGCTTAAAATCCGGGACAAAACTATTGACTCTAAAATAATTTCCGTTGTCGGTTTGCCTGTCGCAGCAGACAATCAATTATTCAATTGTGCTGCTGTAATACAGTCCGGACATATTCTCGGAATAATTCCCAAAACTTTTATTCCGGGCTATAAAGAATATTACGAACAAAGATGGTTCGCTTCCGGTACACGTATGATTTCTGATTTTCTTGTTATCGGCGATGAAGAAGTACCTGTGGGAAATGATTTGCTTTTCCGCGCAGAAAATTTTCCTGATTTTACTTTCGGCATAGAAATATGCGAAGATTTATGGGTACCTTCTCCACCAAGTTCCGCTCAATCAATTGCCGGGGCGATTTTATTATTAAATCTTTCTGCCAGCAACGAACTTATATCAAAAAAGAATTACCGGGAAAATCTTGTAAGGCAGCAATCGGGAAATTGCGTTGCAGCTTATGCGTTTGCGTCGGCAGGAGTTAGCGAATCAACTACAGATATGGTTTTCAGCGGTCAGGCTATCATTGCGGAAAATGGTTCAATAGTTGCGAAGAATAAAAGATTCCAACGAGAAAACAATATCATTATTACTGATATTGATGTAAGCCGTCTCGCACTTGACAGGCAATTTTTAACAAGTTTCGGCGAATCGATAGCACAAAGCGAAAAAGATTTCCGGCTTGTTATTTTTGAACCGGATAAAAAAAGGTGGAAAGCTCCACTGAAAAGAATCGTTACTCCTCATCCTTTCGTTCCAAGCGATTCTGCCGAACGCTCTGAACGCTGTGAAGAAATTTTTTCTATTCAAACGGCAGGTCTTGCCAAGAGGCTTGAACATTGCAACTGTAAAAGTGTTGTTATAGGATTATCCGGTGGACTCGATTCAACGCTTGCGTTACTTGTTTGTGTAAAGACATTTGAGCTGCTTGGATTAGATAAGACAAATATTATTGCGATAACCATGCCCGGTTTCGGTACTTCATCGCGCACGTATAAGAATTCAAAAAAAATCAGTTCCGCGCTTGGAATTTCCCTCAAAGAAATTGATATAAAAGAAGCATGCGAAAAGCAATTTAAAGATATAGGTCATAATCCTGATGTCCACGACATAACTTATGAAAATGTTCAGGCCCGACAACGCACTTTCATCCTTATGAACAAAGCCAATAAAATCGGTGGGCTTGTTGTCGGAACAGGAGATTTATCAGAAATAGCGCTTGGATGGTCAACGTATAACGGTGATCACATTTCAATGTATAATGTAAATTGCGGTGTGCCGAAAACTCTTGTAAAATACCTGATCAAATGGCTTGCCGATACGCAAACAAGCAATGGTGCTAAAGTTGTTCTCGCGGATATTCTCGATACACCTATTTCGCCGGAACTTCTTCCAACTGACGCGGAAGGAAAAATCGTGCAAAAAACTGAAGATAAGATCGGGCCTTATGAACTGCATGATTTTTTCCTCTATCATTTCGTACGTTACAACGTTCCGCCCAAAAAAATACTTTTTCTCGCGGAACACGCTTTTGGAGAAAAATATTCTTCTGACGAGATTAAAAAATGGCTGAAGATTTTTATTAAAAAATTCTTCGCCGCACAGTTCAAAAGATCCTGTGTGCCCGACGGTCCTAAAGTCGGTTCGGTCAGCCTTTCACCGCGTGGAGATTGGAGAATGCCAAGCGATGCGAGTGCTGAAATATGGCTTAAAGAGTTAGAAAGTTGACACAGACTAATAATATTGATACAATATAACAACTGTAACCATGGAAAAAGTTTTCGTTTAGTCACTATTTATAAAATTAACTAACCCCAAAAAAGGAGTTTGCAAATGAGAAAATCAATCGTTTTAATAACCGCAGCGTGTTTCTTAATTTCACTTTCGGTATCAGCTAAACCTTTGGAAAAAGGTGGATGTAAAACTAAATGTGAAGCTAAAAAAGCTGAATGCCAAAAAAACAAAGCTGAATGCAAAGCTGAATGCAAAGCTGAATGTGAAGCTAAGAAAGCTGAATGCAAAAAAAACAAGGCTGAATGTAAAGCTGAATGCAAAGCTAAATGTGAAGCCAAGAAATTAGAATGCAATAAAAACAAGGCTGAATGCAAAGCTAAATAGATATTAATTGAAAAGGATAAACAATAAAATCGATCAAAAAAGGAGAACAAAATGAAGAAAACAATCGTTTTAATGACCGCAGTATGTTTAATAATGTCACTTTCAGTATCAGCTAAAGCGTTAGAAAAAGCTGAAGATAAAAGCAAAACAGAGATAAAAAAAATAGAATCAAAAGCTGATGCTAAAATTCAGAAAATTGAAAGAGAAGCAGAAGTGAAAAAAGCGGAATCAAAAGCTGATGCTAAAATTCAGAAAATTGAAAAAGATGCTGATGTTAAAATAAAAAGAATGAAAGCGAAAGCTGATGCAAAAAAACTCAAGGCAGAAAAAAAAGCTGAAGATAAAAAGTTAAAAGCTAAAAAGGAAAAGAAAGGAAAAGAACTTCAAGCAAAAAAACATGATGCTGAACATAAATGTAAAATGGCAGAAGCTGAACATAAAAAAGATATAGCTGATAAAAACGCTAAAGCGGAGGGTGGAAAAGAAAGAGGGAAAAGCTGGTGGAAATTCTGGTAGGAAAATAAAGCTTATTTAGAAATGATCAGCCCCGGATGTAAATTACATTCGGGGCTTTTTTTGAAATACATCCTGTTTCGGGTCGAAACAGGGTACTCTTTGCAATTCCTACAAATTTCCCAACGAGTATTACATGACAGCGCGTTTCAAGCATTGCCAACATTGCATTTTAAGTTTAAAAAGAGTATACTATTAAACAAATGGTTACTGAATATATTGTCTTAATTTTAAGATGAACGATGTTAAGGACACCATCAGCAGCCAAGATAACTATTTTATCGAGGAGCAGAGATGCCAAAAAGAATTTTCGTGGGAAACCTTCCTTTTACCACAACAGAAGATGAGTTAAACAACCTTTTTAAAGAAATCGGACAAGTTGAGTCAATCGCAATTATTACAAACCGTTATTCAGGACGCAGTCGTGGATTTGGTTTTGTTGAAATGACAGATGACGGCGAGGCAGATAAAGCAATTGAACAACTTAATGGCCAGGTTATTGAGGAGAGAGAAATTGTTGTAAACGAAGCAAAACCAAGAGAAGAACGTCGTGAATCTCGTGACAGAAATTATCGCGATTAAAATGTATATGCAACATTAACGTAATTAGGGCAGGGGGAGCATAAACGCTTTTTCTGCCTTTTTATAATTAGACCATCTTGACGCAGAAACTAAAAAATAAAAATGCCCGATATTAATAAATACATAACTAACAATTCTATCTCGGAATTGCGCAGCGCAATAGATGATGCTGAAGGGCGGGAAGTCCTTTGTATCGGCAGAATCAGTGGCGGATTGGTAACAAAAATTGACGTTGTTGCCCGAGGATCAGATTCATCGGTTGCCGCTGTAATCCATCTTGCGAATTACGGCGATGTATTTATTCATAATCATCCCGGCAGCAAAATTGACCCTTCTGATGCAGATGTGGAAGTTTCCTCAATTGCCGCGCGATCAGGTGTTGCTTCATATATAATAGACAATGAAGTAAGTCGAATCTATGTTCTTGTCGAGGCTATGCAGCCGCCAAAATTATCTCCTATTTCTAACGAAAAGATGCAGAAATTGTTTGATGCTGATGGACCGCTGTCCAAGATTTTAGAGAATTACGAAGAACGTGATGAGCAGCGAATAATGATGGCAGAAGTTATCAGTGCTTTTAATTTTAATAAAATTTCAGTTGTTGAAGCGGGAACCGGTACGGGAAAAACTTTAGCATATCTACTTCCATCTGTTGCCTGGGCATTAAAGAATGAGGAACGGGTAGTCATATCGACTCACACAATAAACTTGCAGGAACAAATTCTTCACAAGGATCTTCCGATTGTGAACAAACTTCTCCCAAAAGACTTTAAAGCCGTTCTTGTCAAAGGCAGAAATAATTATATTTGTCTGCGAAAATGCAATATGATTGAAGAAGAAGCCGAATTGTTTGAAGATGATGAATCTATAGAATTGCAGCAATTGATTGACTGGGCATTTGTAACAAAAACAGGTGACCATTCAGATTTGAATTTTGTTCCAAAACGAAACGTATGGGAAAAAGTTCACGCTACCGGTGAAACGTGTATTCGGGCCCGATGCCCTTTTTTCAAAGACTGTTTTGTGACTAAAGCCCGCCGTGCGGCAGCTTACGCTCAAATTCTCGTTACGAATCACGCACTTTTGTTTTCAGATATTGCAATCAGAGCCGAAACAGGTGCTTATTCCGACGCGACAATTCTGCCTAATTATTCAAGAATTATATTTGATGAGGCGCATAATATAGAGGAAGTAGCGACAAAGCATTTTGGTAATATGGTTTCCAGGTCGATGTGTTTAAGAACTTTAAATTTACTTTATCGCAAAAATAATAAAAGTAATACCGGTGCGATAGTTCTTCTCAGTGCACGATTAATGAAATGCAAAAACAAATGCGGAAAAGAAAAAACCATTGAGATGCTGCTTGCTGAGCTGCTGGAATTTGCTAATTCAAAAGTCCCGGCTTTACGTTTTTCAATTAGCGATTCTTTTAAAATTATTGCCGAAAAACTCATTGATGAATTCCCGGGAGAAAAAAGAAATATTCAGTTTAGATTAACTGACGAACGCCGCGAAGGTGAGCTTTGGAAATCGATTAATTCTCTGCTTTTATCTCTCACATCGGATATGCGGAAATTTATTGTTAAATTATCAAGAATAGCAAGGGATATAAATAAATTACCAATAGAAGACGATAAAGTTGACGGTGAATTAAAAATTGTTAAGTCTCAAATCGAAAAACTCGGTTTATTTATTGAAGTGATAGAAGCGGTTTGTAAAGAACAAAACGGAGATTTTGTTAACTGGCTTGAAGCACGAATAAATGATACATTTATAATTTCGAGTGTAAATCGCGCTCCTTTAGATATTTCTGAGTCGATGATAAAATCGGTTTACGAAAAATTTTCTAGTATAATTATGACTTCGGCAACGCTTACCTCAAGACAGAAGTTCAATTTTTGGGAATCAAGAATAGGGCTTGATAAATTCAAGGAAGCTCAAAAAAACTTACCTGATGAAAAAAACAAAAAAGGTGTTCAGGAACTAATTCTTAAAACACCTTTTGATTTTAAATCTCAGGCGGCTCTCGTTATTCCAAAAGATGTTGATACTTCCTTTTACGCTCGCGGAAACGAAAGTAATGTTAATGGACATTCATTAAAAGAAGCGGTTATGTCGCTGCTGAAAATAACAGACGGCTCTGCTTTTGTTTTATTTACTTCTTATGGCTTGCTTAGAAAAACTGCTTACGAAATGAAAAATCAAATCAGTAGCAAAGGAATGAACCTGCTTGTTCAAGGCGAAGATTCACGCGATGTAATTCTTCGCCGGTTTCGCGCCGAACCTAACTCGGTTTTATTTGGAACCGATAGTTTTTGGGCGGGAGTTGATGTTGCCGGAGAAGCGTTAAAATCGGTTATAATAACAAAGCTTCCTTTCCGTGTTCCAACAGAGCCTATTATTGAAGCACGAACGGAATATATTGATCAGAATGGTGGAAATGCTTTCATAGATTTTTCCCTGCCATTGGCAGTGATAAAATTCAGGCAGGGATTTGGAAGACTCATACGATCAAAATCCGATTACGGGATGGTAGCAATTCTTGACCGGAGAGTGATAGAAAAATTTTATGGAAGATGGTTCATTCAATCCCTGCCTGAATGCAAACAATTCATCGGTCCACTTGATGGAATAATTCCACCGGCAAAAGATTTTTTAAAAGAATTTGAACTTTGACGTTGGACGCTGGACGTTAGACGTTGGACGTTGGACGTTTGGCTTTTAACTCCCCTCCTTGTTGAGGAGGGGTGCCCGCGTGCCCCGCGAATGCCGGGGAAGGGCGGGGTGGTTTTTAATCCGTAATCCGTAATCCGTAATCCAATAATCCAATAATCCAATAATCCAATAATCCAATAATCCAGTATCCAGTAACCAGTATCCAGTAACCAATAACCAATAACTTTATGAACTGCTATACTAAATTAGCTCAGGAATATCAGAAATTATTCCGCGATGAACACAATTATCCTCTCGGCGGGTTTGAAAAACTTGAAATGCCTGCATTAGCACCTGATGCGCCCAAAATGCTGCTTTTTTCACCACATCCTGATGACGAATGCGTTACCGGTGCATTACCATTGCGTTTCCGCCGTGATAAAAAGTGGAATGTCATCAATGTTGCCGTAACATTAGGAAGTAACAAACAACGTCAACATGGACGTTGGGAAGAAGTGCAAAACGCATGTGAATATCTAAATTTCGGTTTGATGAGGACATCAGAAAACGGACTTGATAATGTTAAATTGTCAACCAAAAATAATCAGCCGGAAGAATGGCAGAAAAAAGTTAAATGCATCGCTGATATTATCCAAAAACAACAGCCGGAAATAATAGTTATGCCACATGATTCCGATTGGAATGATACTCACATTGCTGTACATCATCTTATTGTTGACGCGTTAAAAACCATTGACAACTTCTCTTGCAAGATTATTGAAACCGAGTTTTGGGCGCCAATGCATTCCCCTAACTTAATGCTTGAGTCGAGTGTTGAAGATGTTGGACAGTTGATAACAGCACTTTCATTTCATATCGAAGAAGTAAAAAGAAATCCTTATCACCTGACTATGCCGGCATGGTTGATTGACAATGTCCGACGCGGCGCGGAAATAGTTGGCGGTCAAGGCGGTGCGGCACCTGACTATACATTTGCGACATTATATCGTGTGAGTATTTTTGATGGAAAA
>JAUVKG010000323.1 GCA_030596365.1 Chlamydiota bacterium
ACTGGGCACTTCTTAATTACGTCAACGAGAGCGACTTGGGAATAGAAACTGAAGATAATTCCTCTATATCCGGCGCAAGTTCTAATCTCGTGTCCGATTGCGCTTATTCGGCGGTAAATTCTACGCTAATTCTTTCTGATCTTGTAGCAGGTAAAAATTATACAGTGACGCTTTTTAACAATGCTACAAGTGCAGGCGCACTCGATACTGATATTATTCCTTCCGACAGCGAAGCGGCTTTAAATATGGTTGATCAGAATCAGGCACAAGGGACTATTTTCAGATATGATTATATCGCGCCTGAAAACGGTGTCTTCGCGATGACGTTTAATAATGATGTAGTTTCCGTCGACCCTTCAGGTAACTATCGATTATATGCTTTTAGTAATGAAGTAACAATTCCCGAATGTTCGTTATTTATGGGATTTTTGACAATGGCCGGTTTGTTTGTCAGAAAGTTTACCAATAAAGCATAGTTATCAGATATAATATTACAAACCGTTAAAGAGGTTTGTTATAGCAACGTTTTTTTCCCACGGCTTAGGTCGTGGGAAAAAAATATGTACAATTAAGTAAATTTTAAAAAATGAAATTATTATTAACTTTAGTAGCTTTAATTATTACACTTAATGTTTCTGCTCAGTTAACTTTGCCATCCGTGTTTTCAGATAATATGGTTTTGCAGCGGGATACAAAAATTCCTGTGTGGGGCAAATCTTCTCCAATGGCGAAAATTACTGTAAAATTCCATGGGCAGAAAAGATTTGCCACAGCTGATAAAGAAGGGAATTGGAAAGTTTATCTATCGCCGATTTCTGCTGATGACAATCCTCAAAAAATAACAATTGAAAGCGATGGCAGCAAAATAATTTTAAAAAATATTCTTGTCGGAGAAGTCTGGCTTTGTTCCGGTCAGTCTAATATGGGATTCCCGTTAAGCCAGGCGTTGGAAGCGCAAAAATATATTGCGGAAGCGCGGGACAGCAGAATCAGATTTTTTAAAACTGATAAATATAATTTTAAGCCTTATGAATGTGACAATTGCTCAGGCGATTGGAAAATATGCACAACAAATTCTGTTAAACATTTAACGGCAGTCGGTTATTTTTTAGCTTTGGAACTCCTCCAAAAACTCAATGTTCCAGTCGGATTAATTCAAATTGAGTTTGGAGGCACAATAGTCGAAGCGTGGATGAAATCAAGTGATTTACAAAAGTGGGATGTTTACAAAGAATCATTAAATAAACTTGCAAAATATAAGAACGGCAAAAGGTTTTCACGTCTTAAAGAAAAAGATAAAAAAGAATGGTTTGAAAAACTAAAAAAAATAGATCCCGGTTTTAAGGATAATTGGATGTCTCCAAAAATTAACGATTCCAGTTGGGAAAAAATAAAATTGCCGCGGGCATGGGATACACCGTATTTAAAAGGACATACCGGTATAGTCTGGTATCGCAAAAAAATAAATATTCCTCCGGAATGGAATGATAAAGATATAGTTATAAATCTTGGTTCAATTCGCGGATATGACATAACCTGGCTTAACGGAAAACTAATCGGCGCTGCTTTAGAACATTATGCGAGTAGGTGGTCGCGTTTGTATAATATTCCGTGCACGGAGTTTAAAACGGGTGAAAACACAATCGTTATATGCAATTTCAGCGGGAATGGCAGCGGAGGACCGCGCGGTCCTGAATCATCTATGAAAATTTACCAAAAAGCGGCATCTTCTAATTCTATTCAATTTACAAGAGAATGGCTATGCAAAAAAGGATATGAAGGCAAAAATTTTCCTGATATACCGGTTCCCTTTTCCCTCGGTCAAAACACTTTGTCAGTTCATTACAACTCGCGGATACACCCTATAATACCCTATGCTATTCGCGGAGCAATATGGTATCAGGGAGAATCAAACCGGCATAACTCTGAGCGTTATGAAGATTTGTTTACTACAATGATAAAAAGCTGGCGTTCAGAATGGGACCAGGGAGATTTTCCTTTTTACTTTGTCCAAATCGCCCCGTTTAAATATGGGAAAAAATATAATTCGGCATTCTTGCAGGAAGCGCAATTTAACACATTGAAAGTTACAAATACAGGTATGGCAGTTACGATGGATATAAGCGAAATTAAAAATATTCATCCGAGAAACAAGAAAGACGTTGGGCATCGCCTTGCATTATGGGCGCTTGCTAAGGACTATGGATTTACGAATATAGTTTATTCCGGTCCGCTTTACAAAAACTTTAAAATTGATGGAAATAAAATCATCATTTCTTTTGATCACGCGGAAGGTTTAAAAACGCGAGATGGTAAATCACCATCACATTTTGAGATTGTGGGGCAAGATAAGATTTTTTATCCCGCCAACTCGGAAATTATAAATGATAAAATTACAGTTTCAAGCGATAAAGTAAATAATCCGATAGCTGTCAGGTTTGCCTGGAGCAATACTGCCGAACCGAATTTATGCAACGCTGCCGGTTTGCCTGCTTCACCGTTCAGAACGGACAATTGGCAGGCAAAAGCAGATAATTAAATTTATTATCAATAATCATAACCATAAACTTTATAACACTACTGTCCGGTTAAAAAATAGAAAGTTGAATCTCCAGAGGAAAACTGATAAAATATAAATGTTAAAAGCAATCAGTAACCAAAGGAAATTCAAGCTATGGCATACTGTAACATAATCTTTAATAATTTACTATAACTCATACCGAGACATCAATTTCAGAAAGTAGTGAACCCAAATATTTTCCTCTCGCTAAGGCGCAAAGCTCGCAAAGGAATAAAAACAGAAATTAAAGAACTTTCATTTTATTTTGATTACTATCAATATCTTTTTTATAATTAATTGATTTAAAGCTTTGCGAGCTTTGCGCCTTTGCGAGATAACTCTTTAACTCAATGCGAGAAATAATAGAATGACTGAAAATGAAATTGCAAAAGAAATTGTCGATGCGGTATAATCGCTAATATCGCATTACTTTATTAGCACCGGTCACGGCGCTAAGCACGCAAAATAATATTATAAAAATAGAAGCATTACCTTATATAAATTTTAACCGGACAGTAGTAACTTTATAATGAAAAACAAATTATTACAAACTATTTTATTAAGTTCATTATTAATAATTTCCACATCGTCTCTTAGAGCAGCACCGATTGAAAGGTTAAGTGTTAGTGGAAACAACCGTTTTTTAATGACAGAAAGCGGGGAACCATTTTTTTCTATAGCAGATACAGCTTGGAAACTTGCCGTGAAGTTAAATCGGGCTGATGTTCTGAGTTATTTACAAATTAGAAAAGATCAAAAATTTAATACAATAGCTTTGGTGGCTTTTCCTATGGATGGAGTTGTCGCAAACGTGTATGGCGATCAGCCTTTTCAAATTGTGAGCGGAAAATATGATCCTCTGCAGCCGATTACAACACCGGGCAATAATCCAAATAATTCAACTGAATATGATTTTTGGGATCACTTGGATTTTATTATCAGTTCAGCACAGGATATGGGACTTTATGTAACCTTGCTGCCTGCCTGGGGATCGCGCATCGCAGGCGACTGGGGTAGCGGCGTTCCGGATGCTAATGTTATCCTTAACATAGGTAACGCCAGCAATTACGCATATTGGATAAGTCATCGGCTCAAAAATTATACCAATATCATCTGGATGATTGGCGGAGATCGAAGTGCCGTTTATGGTAGTTACGACTACCGGCCACAGTTTAGAGCAATGGCATCCGGAGTACTTGCCGGGAATGCTAATCGGCCGTTACTTATGAGTTTTCATCCTCGTAAATGGAAACCGAACTCTTCAGAATGGTTCCATAATGATACTTGGTTAAGTTTTAATTCAACTCAGGACCAGCCACTTGATCAAA
>JAUVKG010000405.1 GCA_030596365.1 Chlamydiota bacterium
TTTACCCGAGCCTGTTTTTCCAACGATACCGAGAGTTGTATTTTCCTTAATATCAAAAGAAATATTTTTCAGTACAGTAATATTGGTTTCCGGATAAGCAAAATTCAAATTACAGCATTTGATATCTGATGTTGGTTTTACATCAATATTACCATCAGTGATAATCGGTTGAGTGTCAAGAATCGTTTGAATTCTTTCCATACTTGCCGAACCTCTTTGAACAAGATTAACTACAACACCAATAGCAACCATAGGCCAGGTAAGCATACCGATATAGCTTGCGAAAGCGACAAATTCTCCAATTGTGAGTTGACCTTGGATTACTTTTTTACCACCGAACCATAAAAGCAGCGCGAGACTCATAAAAGCCAACGCGGTAATTGTCGGGTCAAAAATAGCATGAACTTTTGCTAACTTAATATTTTCATCAGCACAATTTTCCGCTTTCTCAGCAAAATATTTCTGTTCAGTCTTTTCATCACCATAAGCCTTTACCACTCTGACACCGGAAATAGTTTCCTGTGCTTTTTCTGTGAGCCTGGAAAAAGCGGCCTGAACTTTATCAAATCTAAAATGAACAATCTTTCCAAATTTAATTACTATAAGCGTAACAATCGGCAGCGGAAGCAAAGTAATCAATGCCAATGACGGGCTTGTATAAACCATATTTGCAATGGCAAGAGTTCCTAAAACAACAGCGTCAAAAGCCGCTAAAGTACCAAAGCCTGCAGAACGCTGGACAGCCTGAACGTCATTTGTCGCATGAGCGGTAATATCGCCGACTTTATGCCGTTCATAGAATTGAGGAGATAAAATTTGGAGATGATTATAAATATCCTGCCGGATTTCTCTTTCGATTTTTCTGCTTGACCCAACGAGAAAGTACCGCCATAAAAATCTAAAAAAGCCGATAACAAGAGCAATAATGATTATCCCGCCGCCGCAAATAAAAAGTTTTTGATATGTTGCAGAATCTTTTGTAAGCTGGTCAATCACATATTGTGTGATTCTGGGAACCGTAACTTGCAGCACGTCAACACAAAGCAGCGACATTATACCTAACCCGACATATTTTTTATGTCGAAAGATGTGGTTAAGTAGAATTTGGAATCCTGATTTTTGTTTGTTAGTTGACATTTCAATTTATCATTTTGAATTAATGAAATATTATACGAATATGAATTGTTAATGTCAATGATACATCAAAAATGAGCCGTACTTTTAATCATCGCAAATTTATCCGTTGTGTAAAAAATATAAAAATAAAGTATAATATTTATTACTAAAATATTATAACCAATTTTATTTTAAATAAAATTATGAGAAGTCTAAGAATTAGTTATGCCGCAGCAAGAGGAATCATCGGCGAATCAATGACACCGGTCTTCGCGCAAAGATACGTTAACTCTTTCGGTACTTACGTCGAAGGCGCACCGGTTATTCTTGCAAGAGATCCGCGTGCATCAGGAGTCATGCTGCATGCCGCAGCGATTTCAGCTTTAATTTCGTGTGGGTGCGATGTTTATGATTTAGGAGTTTGTCCAACGCCGGTTGCCCAATTTTTCATCCGTAATAACGAAAATATTAAAGGCGGAATTGTTATTACAGGCGGACATAACAACGCGAACTGGAACGGCCTAATCCCCTTTCGTGCCGATGGCACTGTTTTTGATGAGTACGATGGTGGAGAACTTCTTGAATTTTATCACGCAGTTGTGTTTCGGCGTGTTGGATGGAAAGAACTCGGCAAACATATTAAAATTGACAATGCGTGTGATTTATATGCTGAAAATTTAATTTCTTATCTTGATTCCGAAAAAATTAAATCAAAAAATTTCACCGTAGTTCTTGATCCATGTAACGGTGCAGCAGCTCCAATTTCAACATTGATCTGCAAAAAGCTTAACTGCAACGTTATTCCAATTAACGATGAACCAAATGGCATTTTCCCGCATGATCCGGAACCCAGACCTCGCAATGGCAAACAAGTCAGTTCTATCATTAAAGCAATCGGCGCGGATATAGGTTTTTGTTTTAACAGTGATGGATCACGGCTTTCAATCATAAGCAATGACGGCGAAACAGTGAGCGAGGAGTTTGCGTTACCGCTTGTTGCCGACTACTGCCTTTCACAAAAAGGTAATAATAAATGTATTGTTACAAATATTTGTACCACAAAAACTTTGGACGATGTCGCAGAAAAACATTCGGCTAAATTAATTAAAACGCCTATCGGACAACCGGCTGTTATTTCTACTATGTTGAATGAAGACGCTTGCATAGGCGGTGAAGGCAGTGGAGGAATCGCTGTAAAAAATTTCCAGCCTGCATTTGACGCGTTTCTAACTATGGGACTTATTCTCTCCTCTATTGCTGAAAATAATAAATCATGCAAAGAATTGATCGATGATTTATCCCGATACCACCTCGTTAAAAAATATGTGTGGTGCCGGCCGGACAGACAATACGCCGCCGTGGACGCAGTTCGTCGCACATTTAAAGACGAAAAGAACATCAATTTTACTGATGGAATCAGGATAGATTGGGAAGACGGCTGGCTTCATGTCCGCGCTGCGGCAACCGAACCAATGGTACGCGTTATCAGTGAAAGTGATGATATGGACATTTCAGTAAAGCGAGTTGATTCAGCATTAAAAATTATTTATTCTGTAATATGAAAAAACATCAAACTTTAAAAATCAGTATTTCCGGTGTACGAGGAATTATCGGTGATTCCTTTACTCCTAAAGTTGCCACAGAATTCGCAGAAGCATTTGGCGCGTATGTCGGACGCGGTCACGTTATCGTAGGTCGTGACACACGCCCTTCCGGTGAAATG
>JAUVKG010000134.1 GCA_030596365.1 Chlamydiota bacterium
ACGGAAATACTTACGAAAATATTATCGTCAGCATAGGACAGCAAAATGGCGAACGCGTAATCGTTGGCGCACATTACGACGTGTGTGGAGATCAACCGGGAGCCGATGATAATGCAAGCGGAATTGCCGGTTTACTTGAAATCGCCCGATTCGCAAAAGAACATGAGGATAAACTTCCCTACAGAGTAGATATTGTCGCCTATTCTTTGGAGGAGCCGCCTTTCTTTGGCACAACAAATATGGGGAGTTATGTTCACGCGGCATCGCTGCACGAAAAAAACATTAAAGTGCGTGGAATGATTTGTCTTGACATGATAGGCTTTTTTACCGATGAGAAAAATTCACAAGAATATCCATTATCAATAATGCGTTTGTTTTATCCCGACAAAGGAAATTTTATCAGCATTGTCAGTAATTTCGGCAGCTCATCCTTAGCCAAACAACTTTCTCTTAACTTTAAAGAAACTTCGATAGACGCGGAAGTATTAAAAGCGCCGTCATTTATTACCGGTGTTGATTTTTCCGATCACAGAAATTATTGGAAGTTTGGATATGATGCTGTAATGATAACTGACACCGCTTTTTATAGAAATCCAAATTATCACGAATCGTCTGACACTATAGACACATTGAATTTTAACAGAATGAAAGAAGTGGTAAAAGGCATTTGCCTAACACTAATAAATATTCAATGAATTTCTAAATCGGCATACAAAGAAATGAAATATTACTATAAATTGAAAGTTAATGTCCGTGCCTGACACCGGACATTAACTTTCCTCCACTTCAATAAGCAGTTGCCCGCATTGTAAAATTTGTTTTTGCCGAAGGAGTATTGCAACGAACCCACAATTCATACTCCCCTGCCGGAATATTTTTCAAAAATATTTTTTTAGAATTATAAGTTTCAGTTCCACCACTCGCGATTTCAGCTTTCACACCGTTAATTTTTAGCATTCCACTAACCGCCCAACTCGCCTTATAAGGTAATTCGACATTTAAAGTAGAATTTTCTGTTTTGAAATTAACGACATTATCTTCGTTTTCATACAATTCCGCTACTATTGCAACTTTATGTCTTTCATTAAAAAATACATATTTCCCGGGTCTATTTGTAACAACAAGAATTCCGTTCGGAATATCTTCATAAATCTCTTCGCCATTATAGTTATATCTAACATAATCTTTTTTCATCGGTTTGCCGTTTAATGAAAAAGCAACTTTGATTTCTGATGACCCGATTAATTTAACTCGCAGTTCTTTTGTATTTTGCGAAACATAAAAATCTTCCGCACGATATATTTTATCTTCATACAAAATTCTCCAATTTTTATATTCACCGAATCGCAAATGTTTCTTGATTGTTCCCTTTTCATCAGTTATCTTACCAATATTTTGCACCAATGCGTCCGAAGCATAATCTCCCGTTGGCAAAACAAAAGTGATTTCCACTACCACAGCGTTAGTATTGTAAACAACAAGGTCAGGTACTTTTGTGAGTTTATCCGGCGATGGATGAATCACACCCGATTCGACTGTTCCATGAAAAGTATGCGCCCGAATTTTTACAGGTTCAATAGGTAAATCGGTAAAAATATATTTCCCGTTTGAATCTGTTCTCACATTCAACTCTCCACTATCCTCTGGCAACAAATATACATAAGCACCAACAGGCTTTCCGTTTTGATCAACCACTCGGCCTGTAATTGTCACCGGTTTACCTGCAAGAATAATTTCGCCAAGATTGCACGCTTTATTTTTAATAAAATCAAAATAAACTTTTTTGGGTGCGTAACCGGCGGAAGTTATGTAAATAAAATTTGTACCTTGCCGGTTTGAAGACATATTGACAGAAAATTTTCCTTCATCATTACGAAAAGCAACTGTCTTCCAATTATTTATGCTGATTGTAAAATTCGTTGCCGGATTGTCTGAATAATCCAAACTGACACGTCCGAATATTTTCGGTAATGGGGATAAATAAATTTCAACATCCTGCGAACCAAAAAGTACATTTGTTTCGGCTTTATAACTCCTGGTTTTATCACTAACATATATCTCAATATTATCATTTGACTTCGCTAACAAACCTGCAATTTCAAAATAACCAAGATAATCCGTGTATGCATATTTGAACGAATCATTACTGATAACATTTGCGGAGAGCCACGCATCAATCGCGGGTGACTCATCGGGATAATAAACGAACCCGCTGATTTGACTTTCTGACGACAGAATCATTGTAATAAAATTTGTTTCTCCCGCGACAAGAATAACGCCATTTGTTGCCGCGACTTTTTCATCATTGGCTGTTGCTGTAAGTGATAATTTCCCGTTATTATCTATTTCAGGAATAGTTACACGATACCACGTATCACTTGAAAGGGAAACTTGTTTTTTGTAACTATCCGATCCGCGCTCATCTTGGACCATAACGTCGAGTTTATAATTAAGAACGGGTTGTTTTTTTTCGTCACAAACTTTCAAAAAGACTTTGCTTTTTGGTAAAACTATTAATTCAATTTCAGCAACTGCTCCCTTATTCACTTTCATTGATTTTGGCTCAGCATGCAAAGTTAAAGGAATAAAATAATCTTCCGAATCTATTTTAAAACAATAAGTTTCAGGAGCAGCAACATTTGAAATTATAAACTCTCCGGATGAGGTTGTCGGGGATGTCGCTTTATATTCAAATTTCACCCCAATAGAATCATCCAATTCTTTGGAAAAGCTGTTTTTATGACCGAATTTCGGCGCATAATGATAATCGTTATACACATTTACAAGTATATTTGAAACAGGATTACCATCCAGCGTTTTTACAACACCTTTAATACAGGAAACATCCCGCAGTAGTAACGAAATTTCCTCGCCGGAATAATTTTTGTATATATAATATTTAGCACGTGCATATCCGGGCTCATCTATGAACAATGCTCCAATCCAACCATCTTTAATTGTTGATGATACAAAAGAAAATTTACCGTTAATATCTGTTTTAGTCTTTCTTACCGGAATATTTGTTGCATACAAATCAGAATAATTTGCTGATGGCGAAAGTAAAACAGTAATGTTCGGCGCTATTTTACCTGTCGCTTCAAAAACAACTTTTCCTTTAATTGTTATATTTTTTAAAGGTGCAAGTGAAAAATCAACAAAACTTTCTCTTTCGCAAAGAAAAATATTAGTTTCAAATGTACGAAAATTATCGCAATCAACTTTTAATGTATATGTTGATTCAAGTAAATTCGATAAAACAAATTTTCCGTCAACGTCAGGTGCGATATTTCCGGAAAAATGGCCGGGACTTCCTGCTTTCTTATAAAGACCTCGCGGCGTTGCCGAGAAATAAAAATTGGTGATTGGGTGTCCGTCAGTAATGTCCAAAACCGCACCGTACAAAATAACTTGAAAAAGACTCTGCGCAACGATTGGAACATTCATCGCGCGTTCCCGCACAACATTTTCAATTTTTTCGTTCTGATTAATGTGCTGAGTTTTTTTCTGAAGTGGAATTTGTTTTTCTTCAGTTTTTTTTCCGCAGCCGGTAGCCAAAAAGAGAAGAACGCTAAAAGCGAGGGAAATATTTATAATTCTTTTATACATTAATTTATACTTTTTCAATAAATATTTTATGGATTGAATCGGTTTATATATAAGTCGCTGGAATTTGGATGATTTTTTCCGTTAATTTTTTTATTTCATTACTATTGTTCATTAAAATTCCATATGGGCAATTATTGTCATTAATAAATTGGGTTAAAGAATAAAGTTGATTTTTCTTTACACTAATGCCTAATTTGATTTCAATTGGAATAACAGTATCCGGAGTCTCAATAATCAAATCAACTTCCGCGCCATTTTTAGTTCTGAAATAATAATAGTCAAATTGACTGTCTCCAACTCCCTTAAAACCATTCTTGATTTCTTCAATAACAAATGCTTCAAAAGACATACCGGTTCCAGGATGCCTTAATAAACGTTCCCGGTCATTAATCTTCAAAAGATAATTAGACAACCCGGAATCACGGATATACCCTCTTGCCATTTTGGTAATAGATTTACTTGTTGATTTCTGAAAACTGCATAAGTTACACCAAATAAATGTGCCTTCAGCTATATCAAGATAATTTCTTACAGTCGGTTCGCTTACACTCAAAGTCCTTGCAATTTCCGCGCGATTGACAATTGAACCACTCAACTCTGCTAACATGGAAATAAATCTTCGATAATCAATATTATTTAACCTTGGAAATAATTTAGCCGTATCTCGTTCCACGTAAGTTCGCATATAATTATCCATCCATTGCAAACGAAATTCTTTGTTTAAAGATAATACCGGTTCAGGATACCCTCCTGACAAAAAATGTTCCATAACATCATCATATTTCAGGTTGGACTTTAAATTCATCAATGCCGAAACTTGTTCTTTTGCCGGGATTTCTTTTATGATTTTATAAAAATTTGAAAGTGGCAAAGAATAGCGTTCATTCATTTTTAACGTTCCAAGTTCTAAAATCGCAACTCTGCCCGCTAATGTTTCAGAAAGTTTAGAAGATAATTCCGGCGAACTTGAACCGGTAATAATAAACCGCCCCTTTTTCTTACGATTATCGTCTATTACCGAACGTAATTCTCTAAACAATTGTTTTGATTCCTGTGCTTCATCAATAATTACTTTATTAGAATATTCATTAAAAAAGAAAGGGAAATCTTTCGTGATAAAATCATAATCATCTCCTTTTTCCAAATCAAAGTAGGACCAGGATTTATTGGTAGCCATTTTTGATAAAGTCGTTTTGCCACTTTGTCGGGCGCCCAAAATAGCTATTACCGGAAATAACTTCAGGAGTTCTTCAACACGTGGCTGTAGATTTCTAATTACAGTATTCATATTACGACTCTGGTGTTAAAATATCAGATATATATAATCCTATAATTCATTATTTACTGATATTTTAACATAAACCTTATGTATTGTCAACCCAAGTAAATAGCCCAATTCCGGCGACTAATCACAATACGCCGAATACAAGGCTTGGAAGGCGAAGATGTATTAATACACATCGAGCCTTTTATAACGTAGTAGACAGTGTATTGTGGTTAGCCCTTGTGGCTAAATCGCCCAACTTAAAAATGTTAGGTATGGTGAATTCAAAAACAGGAATAACCGATATACTTTAGTAAATTTTTACATTCCTGCGATTTAGTCGCCGGAATTGGGAATAGTGTTTCTATTCTTAATTTTTGATTTGCAAAAAAAACAATGTTATTGTACAATTAAATTGAATTACCAGGCAGGCAATCGACATTTATTGTCGATTGAAAAAAACTGCAAGCAAGATGCTTGCACTATATTCTAAAACCATGAAAACAAGAAAAATCACATTCGGGTTAATTTTAACTTTGATCTTTTGCGTTGGTATCTGTCGCGCGGAATTTCGTGTGCTTTTTACTTCCAACCATCAAACTAACAACTACGAAATTTACACCATGGCAACCAATGGAAGCGACATCACCCGCATAACTACAACAGTTATTAATGAGTGGGCGCCGGCGGTTTCGCCAAATGGAATTGATATTGCTTTCGTAAGTCTGTCCGGCGCGACCAGCAGTATTTATATGACATCTGTTTTCGGTTCTCTCCCCGTAAAATTAAATAATACAAATGATGCTTTGTGTGTACAGTTTGCCACAACAAATACAATTTATTTTTTAACAGGTCGAAGAGGATGGGGACTAACTGATAATATCCAATTGTGGAAAATTAATACTGATGGCTCAGGCGAAGAACTTGTATATACAAATAATTTGACATGTTGGCCTATGGGTCCGCAGGACTTTTCAATTAATCAGGAAAATCAGAATGTCTATTTGTCGGCTTTCACCAATTCTTCCCGGCCGAGTGTTATTCAATACGGCGGTGTTGCCAATACTGAAATTCAAGGTGTGTTAATTTATACGAATATTGTTGACAGATATGCCCCGGAACTTTCCCCAAACACTACAAAAATTACTTTCTGTGCCGATACCGTCGGCGGTGACCATAGACTTTGGGCTGATGATTCCGTTCCCGGCGGCTCTCCCGCAAATCAAATTTGTGATACTTATTGCGGAAATCCTTCCTGGATTGATAATAATTCAATTGTTTTCACACGTGCGACCAATTCAACTTATGGTATGTCAACCTATATCGGTGATATTTGGCGGGTAAATTTTGACGGCAGCGAATTAACGAAACTGACTTCACTTGGTTCTTGCGCTTATCCGTCAGCTTTTTATCTTATCCCCGAACCCGTTTCAATTTATTATTTGTTATTTATCATTTGTTATTTATTAACAGGAAATTTCTTTTTAAAAAATGAATTTTTTAAAAATAAATTTAGAACCGGTGGATGCATTTATGATTGAAATTAATCCATTAATCCAATAATCCATTAATCCAATAATCCAATAATCCAATAATCCAATAATCCAATAATCCATTAATCCATTAATCCAATCTTCATTATGAACCCTCTTACAAACTCACACATCCATACTAATTACTCGTTCAGCGTTTTTGAATCCCCTGCCCAGGCAGTTGACCAGGCGGTAGAAGAAAACATAAAAATTCTCGGCATAAATGATCATTATACAGTTGCCGGTCATGAAGAATTTAAAAAAGCATGCGCTGAGAAAAAAGTTTGCCCTATGTTCAGCATGGAAGCCGTCGCGGTAGATCAAAAATGTCTTGAAGAAGGAAAACGATTTAACGACCCGAACAACCCGGGAAGATTTTATTTTACCGCTAAAAGCATTACTAAAAAACTCGATGAAAATGGACCGGGATTTATAGCTATGCAGACTATGCGGAAATCTCTAACTGAACGCAATGAAAAACTGATTGAAAATCTTAACGAACACCTTAAAAAAATCGGTGAAAATTTTTCTGTTTCGATGGAAGCTGTTGAAGCGTTGACTCCGGCCGGAAATACAACTGAGCGTCACGTTGTTCAGGTTCTCGCCGAAAAAATACTTGAAGTCGGAAAAGAACGCGCGGGAGAAATCGCGGAAAAACTTTGCGGTACCGCTGCACCATCGCTTGATGATCCGGCAACATTCCAAAACTTTTTACGTGGAAAACTTATCAAAGCAGGATGTCCTGATTACGCTCCTGAACTTCCCGAAGCGTTTCTTTCTATTGAAGATATGAGTTCACTTTATCTTGAAATGGGGGCGGTGCCTTTGTATCCTGTGCTTGGAAATCCCGAAACAGAAATGGAAGAAAATTTTGATGATTTAATTAAATATCTCGCAACGAAAAAAATATTCGCTATTGAAGTGATTCC
>JAUVKG010000110.1 GCA_030596365.1 Chlamydiota bacterium
AGGAGTAATTGCGTCACAAGACACAATCAGTTATGTATCCTACTCCTCAGCTGAAGAACCGCTTCACAAGCAGACTGAAATTGGTCTTGTTCTCAAAATAAAGCCTATAATTGCAAGTGAAACCATCTCATTAAATATTGACGCAGCTATCAGAAGCCTGATAGGCTACTCCGGTAATGGTGAACCTATTATTAATAATCGTGCAACAACGGCTAATGTTGTTCTAAAAGACGGTGATTTATTCACTCTGTCCGGATTACGAAAAGATACGATTACGAAATCGAATTCAGGGGTACCGATTCTCCAGAAAATTCCATTCCTGGGATATTTTTTCAGACATGAGATTGATGTAATGAGTTCAAAAGAGATTGTTATATTCCTAACTCCGAAAAAAGTTACTTCAAGTGCCAGTGTCATGGAAAGAGAAAAAGAACTTATTTCAAATTCTAAAGATGTGTTGGCAAAACCGCCAAGAACTCCAATGGAAAAATTCTCTGACAGAGTAATTCATAATAAAATTGATTAACACTCAACTAAAGCATTGCATTAAAATAGGCGCTTGAGCAATCAAGCGCCTGTTTTATTGGATAGTCCCCCTTGAATTTTATCCGGCTCTGACGGAAAAGGGGGGAGGGGGATTTCTATTTGTTTTGGGCTTTGTTATGGGAGATATGGGAGATATGAGAGTTATGGGAAAAGATTTAAGAATTTATTTCAAGTAAAAGGTTTTACCATCACGCTCTGATTTTTTTATCTTATCCTCTTCCAGTAGGTGAATGACAAATTGTCGCGCGTCGGCAGGTTTTATTCCTAAACCGGATGCTATGTCTTCAACGATACAGGGACGACGGCTCAGAAGTTCAAATACTTTATCTTTTGTCGCTGAATCATTTACAACAGTTTTTTTGTTGAAACTCGCAACCACTTCCGCTTTGGGAGAAAACCTCATTGCTAAATCGTTCATTTTTTCTTCTGTCTCAGAATGAACATTTTTTTCTGCGGTAGGTCTTACAGCGGTATTTAACTGAATTATATCTAAAGTTATTTTATCAGCAATTGCTGCAAGTTCATCAATTGATTTATCATCATCATTAATTCCCGGAACAATAAATATCTCAAGCCATAACTTCCCGGTAAAACTTTTTGAAAAAGAAATTAATCCTTCAATATATTTGTTGAAATTCAAATCTTCCGGAGGGCGATTTATCTTTTTAAATATTTCTTCGTTCGGTGCGTCAAGTGATGGAATAACCAAATCTGCTAAAGCGGCTTCTTCGCGAACATCTTCACGATAAAAAAGTGTGCCATTAGTCAAAATACAGACAGGTATATTGGTTGCTTTTGTGATTCTTTTTATTCCCTTAATAATTTCACCAAGCCGACTGTTCAATGTCGGTTCACCCGAACCTGCAAGAGTAATGTAATCGGCTTTCCCGCCATTAGAATACCATTCCTTGATTTCCGCGATAATTTCATTAAAAGGAACATATTCTTTTCGCTGAATTGTTTCATTTGTTGTACAGCCGCATTCACAATAAATGCAGTCAAGTGAGCACGTTTTAAAAGGCACAAGATCAACACCGAGCGATCGCCCGAGTCGTCTTGAAGCCACTGGTCCGAATAGGTAGTTCATGGGGAAGTTATTGGTTATTAGTTATTCGTTATTCGTTAATTGTTATTCGTTATTAGTTATTCGGTGTTTGCGAAGCACCCGGCGTATGCTGGGCGGTGTTCAATTTAATTCGATTTAAGAACAAGGAACACCGATTTAAGATTTCAGAAGATAATTATGAATTAAAATCAAAAATCGTTAATCCTTGTTCGATGTTCGGTGTTCAACTTTCCACTTTAGTCTCGGTTGCTATTAAACTCCCCTCCTAATCCCCTCTTGAGAGGGGTGGCGCAACGCGCCGGGGTGTGTTAAGGAGGGGTGCCCGCAGGGCGGGGTGGTTATTCATTCAGGAATTATCACTTCACCGGTATTTGTATTAATTACAATATTTGAAAGTAGCAAAGATCTATTTTGTTTAATGTCACGATACGAATTTAAATTCCAATCGCCATTTTTATCTTGAAAGAAAAGCCAAGCATATTGTGCCGGACCATATTTGAGTTTTACTGCAACTGAACCTTCATCAATCTCAACATAAGATGGTTTTATTTTTTTTATAAATTCCGGTAATTCTGAAAAATCATCTGTGTATTTTTCTTTATATCTAGCCTGATTTATTACAATTTTGGAACATACTTTTACAAGTTCAATTTTATCAACACGATTCACTCGCTCTCGAAGTCTATCATGACTTATTGTCCAAACAAAACTGATAGCGATGATTAATACTATCGGATTCAATACAATTGTGATTATAAGAACTACAAATCTCTGCCAAAGCTTAATTATTTTACATAAAATCAATCTTATAAATGCAATAATTGTTAAAACGATTGAAAGTAAAACAATCCAAGGAATTAATGCTATGTTTCCAAAGGTAAACAATGCCATCAAACTTACAGCCGCAATCATAATAGTCCAATCAACAGCTTTTATATTTGTGGAAATTTCACGAAACTCATTTTTGTAGAAATGCTTATCCGAACGTTCCGCGCCGCATTCATCACAGAAAAGCATTTTAAATTTATGCTCTTTGCCACAGCTTTCGCATTTCCAAAATAATTCTTCTGTAATTTTTCCGGTTTTCATAATTTACATTTCATTTTAAATGGACTAACACGGACGAGCACGGACGAACACGGACAAACATAGACCGATTACCGATTACAACCCACTGTACACAAAGTGCGTTTTGTGTTTTTATGCTCCAACGGAGCATTTTATTTTAGCCCAGGGTTATCAACCCTGGGGATATTGTCAGAACACATTTATGCTCTGAAAGAGCATCTCAAAATTATACGGTTAACCTATTTTGCGATAAATTGTTCTTTCGTTTTATTGAGTCGCTCCTTCAGAGCGAATTCGTGTTGTTTATCTTTTCCCAGGGTTGTTAACCCTGGGCTATAATGAACTGTGCTTTCAGCACAAAACATAATTCATGTTTGGTGTACATTGGGTCACTAATTACCGATTACCGATTACCGATTTAGGACGCTGGGGACAGCGTCCCTCCAACTAATTACCAAATACCGAATACCATTCCGGCGGTGCCGGAATCCGACCTGAAAGGTCGGTTACATCGGGTCAACATCAGTAATCACCTGAACACCGCGGGGTTTATAATTCCCAACAACAGGCTTTATTATTTTTTCCAACGCTTTTACTACAGACGTGACCTTTATCGTAAGCTGCCATCTGTAACTTCCGTGAGCACGGGCAAGCGGGGCGGGCGCCGGTCCGAGAAGCAACGCAAAAATTTTATCGCTCGCGTAAACAAATTTTGATTTTCTTTCAATACGCATAGCAAGTTCATGCGCTGCGAGTTGTACTTTATCTTCTTCCTTCCCTTTTAAAATTAAATTCACAAGGTGAGTGTAAGGAGGATAGGAAAGTTCTTTCCTTTGTTTTAACTCCTGATCAGCGTAATCATGCCATTTACTTTCTACCGCGCAAATTATCGCGGGATGGTCAGGCTGAAATGACTGAACAATTACTTTGCCGGGTTTGTCTCCCCTGCCTGCCCTTCCTGCCACCTGAGTAATAAGTTGGAAGGTGGTTTCTGTTGCGCGAAAGTCAGGGATATGCAGTGAAGTATCGGCATTAATCACACCAACGAGAGTTACATTAGGAAAATCCAAACCTTTAGCAATCATCTGCGTTCCGAGCAAAAAATCAATCTCTCCGCGAGCGAAAGCGGAAAGGAATCTTTCGTGACTGCCGCGTTTTGTTGTAGTATCTCTATCCATTCTTGCGATTTTAGCGTCTGGAAAGATGTAGTTAATATTTTTTTCAATTCTTTGGGTGCCGAATCCTGAAACATTCAATTTCCCACCGCATTCCGGACATTTATAAGGCGGCATATACCGTTCTGTATGACCACATAGATGACACGCGAGCTGTTCTTTTTCTTTGTGATAGGTCAGTGAAACCGAGCATTGTTCACACGGTTTAACATAACTGCATGAAGGACAGATAACGATTGGGCAATAACCTCTTCTATTTAAAAACAAAAGCGCCTGTTCTTTTTTATCAAGACATTCCTGCAAAGCGTCACGCATTTTTTTAGATATCACTCCGAGCATCGGCGCAATCTTGGCTTCCTTTTGTAAATCTACAAGAGATAATTTTGGAAGACTTTTGGCAACAACCCTTTCCGGCAGTTCAAGCATTTTGTATTTACCAACTTTTACATTATAATAACTTTCAAGCGAAGGTGTCGCACTGCCGAGTATTACAGGACACGATTCAAATTTACCGCGAACAACTGCCAAGTCACGTGCATTGTATCTTGGCTGTTCATCTGTTTGTTTATATGTTCTTTCATGCTCTTCATCAACAACAATAACGCCAAGATCTTTTACAGGAGCAAAAATGGCCGATCGGGCGCCAACAACAATTCTTGCTTTGCCGTCACGAATATTCCACCATTGTTTGAATCTTTCAAGATCAGCAAGATTGCTATGTAAAACAGCAACGTCTTCACCAAATCTCGAGCGGAATCTTTCAACAGTTTGAGGTGTTAACGCAATTTCAGGAACCAGAACAATAGCGCCTTTACCGCGTTTAACAGCATCGTGAATCACCTGTAGATATACTTCAGTTTTTCCGCTTCCTGTAATTCCGTAAAGCAGAAATGTGTTGAATTTATCTCTTGATTCCAAAATTGAATTAATTGCTTCAGCTTGTTTATTATTGAGTTTCGGCGCACCGGAAGGAATGAATGTTCCATCAACTTCGGTATCGATTTTTTCGAGAGAAATTTCCAGCCAGCCACGCGTCTCGAGTAAACGAATAACATTAGGCTGAACATCCGCGCGTGCGGAAAGTTCGCTTAACCTGAGAACACATTTTTTATCAATAGTTGTACTGTAGAATTCTGATAAATGTTTTAAAACACTTGCATGACGTGGAGCTCGTTTTAAAATCTTCACGGATTGTTCATGAATTTCTTCAAGCGATTTTGCCGGGCGAACAACATGAACAAGTGCTGCAGAAGCCGGACGTTTTCTTACTGAAGCAGGAAGAAAGCATCGAAGAGTTTTCCCTCTGGAACTGCAATAATAATTCGCTACAAATTCGGAAAGCTTCATAAGCGATGAAGTAATTATCGGTTCCGGCTCGATTATTTTATTAAAATATTTGTATTTAACCGAGTGAGAACGAGGAGGATTCAAACCAATAATATAACCCGTTCTCGTTGAATGACCAAGCGAAGCTTCCACACGAATACCGACTTCGATAGAATCCTGTAGTTCATCGGGCACGGCATAATCGTAAGTTTTATCGAGCTGGAATTCAAAAGCAACACGAACGAGCATGATGGAAGAATGGATTAATGGATTATTGGATTGATGGATTAATTCCCCTCTTGAGAGGGGTGCCCATTAGGGCGGGGTGTGTTAATTGGATTATTGGACTATTGATTATTAAGTCGAAAGTCGAAGGTCAAAGGTCGAAAGTCCTGTCTTCTATTACTTTTTACTTGGTAGTTGAGAATTCGGAGTTGAGACTTGTAATTCAATAAAGTCCCAATAATGAATTTTCCTAACGAAGTAACACTGTACTCATGTTCATTTTCAAGACTAAAGTTTTCCCTCTGAACTCTGAACTCTAACCTCTGTCCTCTATCCTATTTTTTCAAGTAATTCCACTACCTTTTTAACATCATTCCAAACTTTAAGGCGGTTGTCTTTATTGTAATTTCTGATAAGATATGCCGGATGATAAGTCGGCATAACGGGTATTCCTTTATAATCGTGAAAATCACCTCTTAGCTTGCCTATTGCTACAGTCGTATTTAGAATGTATTGCGCGGCATAACGTCCTAAAGTAATAATAACTTTCGGTTTAATAATTTCAAGTTGCTTATTTAAAAACGGAGTGCAATTCACTTCCTCTTGAGATAAAGGATCTCGATTGTTCGGCGGACGGCATTTTAAGATATTAGCAATATAGACATCTTCGCGCTTGATATTCATTCCTTTCTCAATAATATCCGTAAGTAATCGCCCTGAACGACCAACAAAAGGAACTCCCTGAACATCCTCATCGCGTCCCGGTGCTTCACCGATAAACAAAACGTCTGCATCAGGATTTCCCGCACCGAAAACGATATTTTTTCTATAGTTTGCAAGTTCGGGACACATATCGCACGATCCGATCAGCTTTTTCAAAGCATCGAGTTGTGCTTTTTTATTCCCGGGCGGAATTATAAATTTATCAAGATCAGGAACATATTTAGGTTTGTAAACAGGTTTAGTTTCTTTAACAACGTTTTCTTTTTTTGAAATTTTCACTTCTTTTTTTACGCGAACAGTTTTCTTTCCCGGTTTTGGCGGGACAGCGGTAAGGAAAAGCGATGAATAATTACCCAAATCAAGTTCCTGATTAAGAAAAGTATTAATCAGGTTATAAACAGATGATTGTGTCACGTGTGTGGCGCTCATTTTTTTATTTTTTATTTTTAGATGAACTTTTAAGTTTTGATGAATTATTTATTTCATCATTATTTTTTTTCATTCCCCATAATCTTGTAACATCAAGAACACCAAATTTCTTGAATCCTATTAGAGTTATAACCGTAAGAATAAAAAGAATCATTCCGGCAAATTGATTCTTTTTTAATGCAAGAACAAGTGCAGCTCCTCCAAGTAAAATACAGAAACCATACAGCACGAGTACAGCCTGCGGATGCGAAAGTCCGCTCTGAATCATCCTATGATGGATGTGATCCAGATCTGCTCTGAAAGGATTTCTACGCCTGGCGGTTCTTCTAAGAAAAGCGAGCGTGGTATCGAGAATAGGAAGACCAAGAGCAATAACCGGCACAACAAAAGCAACTGTTGTTGTACTTATTTGAGAACTTCTAACAGCTGTGCAGGCGATAAGAAATCCTAAGAAAAGCGAGCCGGTATCTCCAAGAAATATTCTCGCGGGATAAAAATTGAATTTTAAAAACGCTACTGCTGCTCCAAGAATACAAACACTTGTTACCGCGGGAAAAATGAAAAGCTGATATTGCTCGGGACGGGTTTGCATAAGATAGAGTGAATTAGCAAACGTAACTCCTGATACAATTAAAACAATTCCTGTAGCCAGGCCGTCAAGACCGTCTGAAAGGTTTACCGCGTTAGTAAGTCCGACAAGCCACATAATAGTAAAAAAGAATCCGAACATAACCGGTAACTTCAGTGTTGTTAATCCAAGTGGATTTGTCATATTTGTAATAACAAGGCCCTGCCTTATTACAATACACGCGGCAACTATTTGAAAAGTAAATTTCCACATCCAGGAAAGATGTTTAAGGTCATCATAAATCCCGAGAATGAGCATCACAAACAATCCTACAAAAATGGCGGAAGTTTTTGGTGAAAGGAGTTCGCTGGCAACAGTAGAATTAAAAAGTATTGCCAAGCCGATAGTGATAGTAAATGCAATAAATATAGCCAGCCCGCCAAGTTTTGGCACGGGCACATTATGAATTTTTTTACTGCTTGGTTCATCTACAGCTCCTATTTTTGGAGCAATTTTAATTAGAACCATTGTTAAAATATAAGTAAGAAAAAGTGCGATTAAAAATAATGCAATATAAAGCGAATATGCAATCTCACCATCACCTGTAGTGAAATAATTTCTTAAATTTATTATTAAAGATTGCATCATAATCGGTATTCGGTATTCGGTATTCGGTATTCGGTATTCGGTATTCGGTATTCAGTATTCAGTATTCGGTATTCAGTATTCAGTATGCAGTATGCAGTATGCATTACTCCATTACTCCATTACTCCATTACTCCATCATTCCATTACTCCATCATTCCATCATTCCATCATTCCATTATTCCATCATTCCATCATTCCATTATTCCATCATTCCATCATTCCATCATTCCATCATTCCATCATTCCATCATTCCATCATTCCATCATTCCATCATTCCATTATTCCATTATTCCATTATTCCTTATCCCTTGGGTTCCGGTTCAAGGCGCGCTATAAAAGGAAGTTCTCTATGTCTTCTTGCATAATCGAGTCCATATCCCACTACAAACGTATCAGGGATTTCAAAACCGACAATATCAGCTTGAACGTCCTCAATTCTTCGTTCCGGTTTA
>JAUVKG010000262.1 GCA_030596365.1 Chlamydiota bacterium
ACTGGCTTAAAGGAGAATTTATGTGGGAATACACGTTACTTTGTTAGGCGAGAGTAAAAATATTTAACAAATAACAAGCTCACCGGAGCAAACCCCGGCATTCGCGGGGCACGGCGGCTTGTACACCTATTTCTTGCGCCGCCGCTCAGTTCAGACGTTAAACAAGGAGAAGAAGAAATGAGAGAATCTGTCGGAATGATAGTGATTGTCATAGGACTTGTTTTGGTGATGATAGCTGCAGGTTGTGCATCAAATCACACTGCAAACTCAGAACCACCGAAACTCGGAACCAAAGCATGGTATCTTGAAATTGAAAGGAAGATTAGTGTAGTCGACAAAGACGGCCATGGGCCTGATACAGGTTCGACCGAATGGCTTGAAGCCGTAAGCAGAAAAGTGAAAGTCTATGACGATCAAGGGCATGGACCAGACCTTGACTCGGGTGAATGGAAACACTGTGTTCATAGAAAAGTGTTCAAAGAGGATCCTATAACGCACAAGAAATGGCCACCCGAACAGAATTAGAAATGTTTAACAATTGAATATCCAATATCAAACACGGAATATCCAATTGCCAAGTAAAGAAATTCGTGTAAATTAGTGTAATCCGTGTCAAAGATATTAATTAAAACAAATAACAAAATCACTGGAGCAGACCCCGGCATTCGCGGGTCGCGGCGGCTTGTACACCTATTTTTTGCGCCGTTGCTCAGTTCAGACGTTGTGTGCTGAAAGTACAAGTATAGAGAACTCTTAATTACCTTAAGGAGATAATAAAATGGAACTCTTAACATATAAATCAAGCAATATTGAAGAAATTAAACAGCTATTCACTCAGGTGTTTTCAGACTCAGAAGGACAAGCAGAAGGCGAGTTAATAGGAAACTTAACTTATGACATAATGACCGCTACTGATACTCAAGACCTTTATGGTTTTGTTGCCTCTGAAAATGAACAAATCATCGGCTGTATATTTTTTACAAGATTAACTTTTGAAAATGGAGTTAATGCTTTTATCCTTTCTCCAGTAGCTATACATACAAATTACCAAGGAAAAGGTATTGGTCAAAAGTTGATTAACTTTGGCATTAACCAATTAAAAGAAAGCGGAGTAAGAATAGTATTTACCTATGGCGACCATAATTTTTACTCTAAAGTCGGTTTTAAATTAATTACCGAAAAAATAGCAAAAGCCCCCTTGAAACTAACATATCCGGAAGGATGGCTTGCTCAATCATTGGTTAGTGATGAAATTGAACCAATTGCAGGTGATTCATCTTGCGTAGAAGCATTTAACAAGCCTAAAATCTGGTAAGAGATTTTTTATGTTGGCAACAACACATAACAAATCACTGCACTGGATTTTCACTTCGCTGCGCTCCCTAAAAACCAGTGAGTTCAATCGTTATTAAGTCGCTCCTTCAGAGCGAATTCGTGTTGTTTATCTTTTCCTGGGGCTACGAGCCCCAGGCTATAATGAACTGTGCCTTCAGCACAAAACATAATTCGCATTTTGTGAACAATGAGTTACAATCCGTGTATTACCGCCCAGCATTCGCCGGGCGCTTTGCAAACGCCAAAGGATGAAGTAAATACTAAATTCATCCCGATTAATCGGGATAAATTTCCTGATAATTAATAACTGATTCCCGTTCCCCAATCGAGTAATTTAGCAGCGAAACCGTTTCTTAATTTTTTTGTTTTAGCGCCGATTATAACGCCAACAAATCTCCGATCGTTTCTTTTGGCAGTTAAGGTGACACAAAAGCCTGCTTGTCTGTAATATCCTGTTTTCATTCCATCCACACCATCCACCGTTTTCACTAATTTATTATGATTAACGAGTTTAAATTTTCCGTCTCTAAAATCATCCGTCCATGTTGATGCCCATTTCATTGCAACCGGATATTTCAAGAGTTCACATGCAAGAATCGCGAGATCATACGCGGAACTTTTATTATCCCGGCTGCCTTTTTCCGGTAAACCGTGAGGATTATAAAATTGTGTTGATTTCATTCCCAGTTCTTTCGCTCTTTCGTTCATCCGTTTAACAAAAACAGGAACGCTTCCACCACCGATTTTTTCGGCAACAAGATAAGAGGAATCATTCGCGCTTGAGATCATAATTGTTTTTAGAAGTTCTTCGAGAGTGAAATGTTCTTTCGGGTCAAGATAAACCTGGCTGCCGCCAATCCGCGATGCCGCTTTGCTGACATAAATTATATCATCATACGATATTTTGCCTTTCTCAACCTCTTCAAATACAATTAAAGCGGTCATCATTTTAGTCATCGAAGCAATTTCCATTGGCTTATTCGATAATTTCGACCATAAGATTTTCCCTGTTTCCGGTTCAACCAAAATTCCTGAAGGGATTTGAGAAACATTTGCTATTGGCAATTTGTTAGCCACAACTGCGCTATCATACGACCAGGATTTTTTAAAGTTTAATTCCTCTTTGTTTACAGGTTTTTGTTGATATTCTGGTTTCGGCGATTCAGGATCATTATTTCCTTTGGTTATACCTTCAATCATTTCATCAATTTTATCATTTTTTACTTTCTCTTCAATGATTTTTTTGGATGAAATTTTGCTTTTGGCAGTTGATGATTTATCACGGCCACCAAAAGTAATAAAAAGAAAAAAGCCACTCACTACGATCAGTCCGGCAGCAACAAACAATCTTCTGAATAATATTATGTTTTTCAATATATAAATTTTTGTTTTATAGGTTAAAATATTTGACGTTAGACGTTGATCACGCTTCGCGCGTTACTTAGTTAGGGCGTTTAACAATAATCCATAATAACCCCGGTTCCGGAACTACTAAAATATTTATCATCTGTTTCGATTCAAGTAAATTTGCAGTTGCTGTAAAAACAATTGAATAATCGTCCGATTCTACACCTATTGTCGACCAAGAGTAATTTCCCGTTACTGTTCCGGCCGCGGGAACAGAAGTAAAATGTGAAGAATCGGAACAGGTCAACGTTATTGTATCATCATCGATATCAGTTGCAATAACAGGAAATGAAAGCGTGTCACCCGAATTTACTGTGTAATTATTAATATGATTCAAAACAGGGGAATTATTTGTTGTTGTTCCATCACCGTTCGGAATTATATAATCTTTTACAACTCCCATGTGCTGCATTCCAATAACTCCTGAATCACCTGACAGAATTGGCGAGGGAAGCATTGAATATGGCGAAGTCAGACGACTGTCATAAACAAGTCCGTCAGCAAAACTATGGCCATCTATTATCGTTGCTGTATGACAATTGTTTAACGCGGTGTTAGGAAGAACCCAATCATAAGGACTACTTCTGCCGGCATTTGTATCATCATTGCTGTTTTGGTCTTTTGGCACATGAGAATCACTCAAAGGAATCGGAGAACTTTTATAAGTGTTAATAGCAGCTTCTGTTCTGCTTCCCGTGTTCATATCACCGCCAACTACTATGTAATCATTCTCCGGAAAATGAGCATTAATTTGAGCTTTGATTTCTGTCGCTTCAGCATTTCTGACAGTAGAACCCGATGTCAAAAGATGAACGCTTACAATATGTAAATCTTTCGGACCGGGAATATCAATTGTTCCCCACGCAAAATCCCTGTTGCTAACCTCAACATCTTCCCATTCCCCGGAAGCTTTGAACGGCCATCTGCTTACAATGCCATTAGGAATTTGCTCACCTCCACCTTCGCAATAATAATAATAATTAGTGCCGAAAGCTGTATCAATTAAATCGCGCAGTGAACCGGAGTTATAATTAAATTCCTGTATTGCAACAATATCCGGTTTTAATCCCTGAAAAATGCGAATTCCCGGATTTTCATAAGCTTGATAATTCCCACTTGTTGTATTTGCCGCCATAACACGGCAGGTATAACTTTCACCGCTAATATCTGAACTTCTAACCGTGTAATTGTTTGTAATAACTGCATATCCGGAATTAGTATATGAATTCACAGCGTAAGCGGAATATTTTACTATTGTATTTCCACTGTAAGCGGGCAGAACAGCAGTATAAACTTTTCCTGCGCTATGAGAAGCCGATACACTTGTTTCTGACGACCAATTATTTATTGTGTAAAAAACCGTGACTTCGTCAATTGTTGTAACATCATCAAACGCAGAAACATAAACAATTACCGGTTGATTATTTGTTGGCACAACATTATTGATTATCGTCTCAATCGTCGGTTTGTTTGTTGGACCGGTTCCGCCGCCGGAAAAACTTGTCCAAACGACATTGTCAATTGCCACTTGTCCGGCATTACTATCTTTTTGTTCAAAACTCATAGTAAAATCGCCGGCAACATTTACTGTTATAGGGCCGTAACTTCCTGAACTTCCTTCAGTTCCTCCTGTAATTGTTGCGACAATATTCCCATTAATTTTCACGTCAAGATTAACATCTGTAGAATAAGCTTTTTCCCAGTCTAAGGACAGTTCTCCACAACCTGAATGTAAAGTACCTGAACGAACTTCCGCAGATGGTGTTTTTCCTTTTGCCATACAAGGCGTTGGGGCGGCAATTTCAATATCTCCGCGACATTGAGTATAAGACCATTCCGACCCATCCTGTCCTATGAAATTTCCATTTTGATACGTTCCGCCTGTTTCGGGATAATTATTAAAGTTTTCATTACCGGATGCCAGGACAGAACTATTTATGAAGGCAGTAACAGCGATTAATATCAAAGAGAATTTGAGAGA
>JAUVKG010000408.1 GCA_030596365.1 Chlamydiota bacterium
AATTCCTGCGAATGGAAAACAACAGGGCCGTGTTTAACGTTGACTCGGGAAGCTATCGGTTTGCTTCAAAAGGATTTGAGCGGAAAGCCAAACGAAAAAACGTCGTGCGTAGCTCCTGCTGCGCAAACCAAGAATAGACTAACTTGCGATAAAAAAGGTGCTTGTGAGTTCGCGGATGGGCATCCCGAGACCCGCTTGCGGCGTGCTCGGGACGCAACGTAAATAAAAAAGCGGGTATCTCCTGAACCCAATTCCAGCGACTAATTACATTTCCTGATTTACTTTCCCATAAACTCTACAATTCACATCATCTACTTTCCTACAATTGGTGCTATTTTTTTTGCAATAAATTTACCCACTTGACTTATGGCGTGTTTTAGTGTATAATACACGCCATATACAAATTAACACAGCAGACAAATAAAATTTTAACTCAAGCAAAAAAATAATTATGGACATCAGCAACAATAAAAAACAACTGCTTCAACTTAACGATGAAAGAACTTCTCTCATACAATCTGTTCTAAAGCTCAGGCAAAAAGATATGATTAAAGGAAAACTTTATCAATCCGCAAGGGTTTGTGGAAATCCGAACTGCAAGTGCGCGAAAGGAGAAAGACACATTTCCTGGTATCTTATTGTAAGTAGAGATGGTCGATCAAGACAAGATTATGTAGGAGCTGTTGTACCGTTTGAAATTAAAGAAAGAGTTGACCGGTTTCAAAATTACAAATCAACTGTTCATCGAATTCGCTTAATTGACAAAGAGATTTCACAATTATTAAACAAGCTTCGTGATAGTGTTTCAGTACCAATGAAAGAGTATAAAACCAAGAAAAAATAAAACATAAAATATAAAACATAAAAAATTATGAGTCGTAGAAATAAAAGAAGAAAATGGAAGAACAGTAATACGTTTGAAATAAACAAGGTTATAGTTCAGGCAACAGAAAGTAATTTAATAAATTGTGCCGGCCTTTCCGCATTTATCAATTATTGTAAAAAAATAAATTTTTTTAAATTGATTGACGCCCGGCTGCATTCCCCTGCAAGAAGTGATGGTTTTTTGCCTTCTGATTTTTTCAAAGTATTTATAGCGCTTAATTTTATTTACGGAAATGATTCCACACTTTCCAAAATAAATTTATTGCGCAAGAATATAGGAGTCGCAAAAATATTGGACATGCGAAAAATACCATCCGAATCAGCAACTGGTGATTTTCTTCATCGGTATGGCAATGTTGAAACCAAAAAAGCGAAAGACGAATCAACCAACAAAAATGTTCGTGGTGGATTTGATGACGGATTAAAATTAATGGGAGATCTTTTTTACGAAGTGGCGTTAATAGCAATGCAAAAGACAAATGTTCAGAATGGATCCACATTAGATTTTGACGCATTTATAATTGAAGAAAATAAACAATATTCAAAATGGACATATAAAAAAAATATAAAAGGCACTACAGGCTACGGTGCCTTTGTTGATGGTGTTTGCGTGATGGCTGAACTTGAACCCGGCAATCATTCACCGTCCGACAATATTTTTGAACGAACGAAATCTTGTGTTGAATTAGTCGAAGCAGGCAATATAAAAATTGGGAAAATAAGAGAAGATGCTGCCGGTTACGTTGGAGACATAATAAATTATTGCAATGAAAATGAAATGAAATTTTATATTCGCGCGGCAAGAGATCCTGGAGTGAAAGCTTCGGTTAAAACAATAAAGACACTTGAGGAAGGTAATGCTCGCGGATACAAAGATGATTTTTTAGAGAGTTGCTGGAAAGACACAGAAATACGAGTTGCCGGTAATGATGAAAATAAAACATCGGAAGTAACACTTGGTGTTGCAGTTCACGCAATGGAAAGAACAGCAGCTTTTAACCTTGTAACTAAACGGAGTGAAATTATTGAAACTAAATCAGAAGAACCATCAACACCGCTTTTCCCGGAGCTGCCTAAAATACGGCATTCATACTGGTCAATTGCGACAAATGATTTTGAAAGTTCAGCAGAGAGTGTAACGGAATTTTATAACAAGCGCGGCAATGACAGTGAAAATTATAACAAAGAATTATTATTAGATTTCAGAGTTTGTTCCCTTCCATGTCGCGGAGAATTCGGTTTAGAAGCGAACCGTATTTTTGCGTATATTTCCGGTATGTTATATAATGTAACAAGAATGTTCAAATACGAATGTTTTGAAAAAAAAGTTCAAAAACAAAGACTGCCAACTTTTTGCAACAGTTTTATAAGAATACCCGCGAAAGTAACACAACATGGTCGCGAAGTAAAATTGTCGTTATCAACGTACATGAAAAATGCGTGCAAAAAAATAATGATGGTTATAGAAAAAATTAAAAAGGAAATAAAGAGGTATCGTATTCCCGCGGTATCACCGGAATATATGAGATTAATTTTTCGATTGGAATAAATTAAAAAATCCAAAAATAAAAGATGAAAAAATTAATCGGCGAGAGAAACTTTTCGACAGCGGGAGGGTCTGTTTAAAATTATTGTCAAAATAGAAAAGCAAACAAATTCAAATGAAAAAACGAAAAAATAAGAAAATCCGGCAATAAAAAATGAAAAAATGGGTTTTTAAATCTCATTTTTTAACTTTTATAATTTTAGTCGCCGGAAGTGGGATGATTTCGGCCATTGCTATGAAACCAAAAATATTATACAATAGAAAAAGCTTAGGCTCTTCGACCTTCGACCTTCGACCTTCGACCTTCGACCTTATAATTTGTTATTTAACTTCTTTAAAAGAAGTTTTTCGTCTCTATTTTCCGC
>JAUVKG010000253.1 GCA_030596365.1 Chlamydiota bacterium
TTTACTGCAGCGTTAATAACTAAAACAAGGATTTTATTATGGCTAGAAAAAAAGTTTGTATGGACGGTAATGCTGCTGCAGCTCATGTTGCCCACGCTACTAACGAAGTAATAGCGATTTATCCTATTACTCCTTCATCACCAATGGGTGAAATATCCGATGCTAAAAGCGCGGTTAAAATCCCTAATGTTTGGGGAACTATTCCTTCAGTCGTTGAAATGCAATCTGAAGGCGGTGCCTCAGGCGCGGTCCACGGTGCTCTTACTTCCGGTGCTCTCACTACAACATTTACAGCATCACAGGGACTTCTCCTAATGATTCCTAATATGTTTAAAATTGCCGGTGAACTTACAAGCACAGTTTTTCATGTTTCTGCTCGGTCAGTCGCATGCCAGGCCCTTTCAATTTTCGGCGATCATTCTGACGTAATGGCTGTCCGTTCAACGGGATTTGCTCTGTTGTGCTCCGGAAGCGTTCAGGAAGTTATGGATTTCGCGCTTATCTCCCAGGCATCAACTTTGGAGTCAAGAATTCCTTTCATACATTTCTTTGACGGTTTCCGTACTTCACACGAAATCAAAAAAATTGAAGTTTTGGATTATGAAGATATGCAAGCTATGATCAACGATGATCTGGTTATTGCTCATCGTAAACGCGGATTGTCGCCGGACAGACCAATGCTTCGCGGTTCTTCACAAAATCCGGACGTTTACTTCCAGGGTCGTGAAACTGTTAATAAATTTTATGAAGTTACTCCTGCTATCGTTCAGAAAGCAATGGATAATTTCGCTGAAATTACCGGAAGAGAATATAAACTATTCGATTATATTGGTCACCCGGAAGCCGAGCGCGTTGTTGTTATGATGGGTTCAGGCGCCGACGCGATGCATGAAACTATTGATTATTTAGTTTCTAAAGGTGAAAAGGTTGGGATGGTTAAAGTCAGACTTTTCAGACCTTTCTCTATTAAAGATATGATCGCGGCATTCCCGAAAACTGTTAAATCTATCGTTACACTTGACAGAACTAAAGAACCGGGCGCTCTCGGTGAACCACTTTACGAAGACGTTCGAACTGCTATTGGTGAAACAATGGAAGTTGATAAAACTAAATTCAATGTATGGCCGACAATTGTAGGTGGAAGATACGCACTCGGTTCAAAAGAATTTTCAGCTCCGATGTGTAAAGCAGTTCTTGACAATCTGAAGTCCGAAAGTCCGAAAAATCATTTTACTGTTGGAATTAATGATGATATAACAAACACAAGCATCGATATCGACAACTCTTTCCACGCGGAAGATGAAGCCACTCATTCAGCAATGTTTTACGGTCTTGGTTCTGACGGAACGGTTGGTGCGAACAAAAACTCAATTAAGATCATTGGTGATAACACTGACAATTACGCTCAGGGATATTTTGTTTATGATTCTAAAAAAGCCGGTGCGGTAACTGTTTCACACCTTCGTTTCGGTAAAAAAATTATCAGAAGTTCCTACCTTATTACTAAAGCTGATTTCCTCGCTTGTCATAATTTCTCATTTCTCGAAAAATATGATATGCTCAGCAATGTGAAAGAAGGTGGAACTTTCCTTCTTAACAGTATGTTCAATGCTGATGAAATCTGGGATAAACTTCCTGCTGAAGTACAAAAGCAAATTATCAATAAAAAACTTAAAGTTTATACTATCGACGGCTTGAAAATAGCAGGAGAAATCGGATTAGGAAACAGATTTAATGTTATTATGCAAACTGCTTTTTTCACTATCTCGAAAGTTATTGATGAAAAATTAGCGTTAGATAAAATTAAAGAGGCAATTAAGAAAACATATGCTTCTAAAGGCGATAAAATCGTTTCTATGAACTGCGAAGCTGTTGACAAAGCACTTAGCGGAATTAAAGAAGTTAAAGTTCCGGATGCTGTTACCAGTTCCATTCACATGCACATACCTGTTCCTGAAAATTCTCCTGAGTTTATTCAGCAGCTTACAGGTAAAATCATTGAAGGTAAAGGTGATGATATTCCGGTTTCAGTAATGCCTGAAGATGGTTCTTTCCCTACCGGAACAACTAAATACGAAAAAAGAAACATAGCTGTCGAAATCCCCGCCTGGGATAATAATGTGTGTATACAGTGCGGACTCTGTTCATTTATGTGTCCTCACGCTGCTATCAGAATTAAAGCTTACGAGCCTGATTCTTTGGCCGGCGCTCCTGATACTTTTAAATCTGCCGACGCTAAAGGCGGGCCAACTTTAAAAGGTAAAAAATTCACCGTTCAAATCGCTCCGGAAGATTGTACAGGTTGTGGAGTTTGTGTTGAAACCTGTCCTGCTAAAAATAAAGAAGTCGAAGGTAAAAAAGCTATTAATATGGAATTACAAGCTCCTCTCAGAAAAAACGAAGCTGAAAATTATGAGTTCTTCCTGAATATTCCCGATCCACCAGCTTCTATTATGAACCGCGCGACGGTTAAAGGAAGCCAGTTTTCAAGAGCTTTGTTTGAATATTCAGGTGCATGTGCAGGATGTGGTGAAACACCTTATGTAAAATTAATGACGCAGCTTTTCGGCGACAGAATGCTTGTAGCAAACGCAACAGGCTGTTCATCAATTTACGGCGGTAACCTACCGACTACTCCTTATACAACAAGAGATGACGGCCGCGGACCCGCCTGGTCAAATTCTCTGTTCGAAGATAACGCGGAATTCGGTCTCGGTATGAGATTGACTGTTGACAAGTTCACTGAATTCGCGAATGAATTAGTTGATAAATGTCTCGCATCAGATAAATGTGCAGATATCCATCCGCTTCTTTCTGAAATTAAAGATGCTGACCAATCAACTCAAGATTTGATTGAAGCTCAACGCGCCAGAATTGCTGAACTGAAAGAGAAAACATCAGGTAACGACTGCAAAACCTGCAAACAACTAACTTCCTTAGCTGATTATCTTGTTAAAAAATCCGTTTGGATCGTTGGCGGAGACGGCTGGGCGTATGATATTGGTTACGGTGGACTTGACCACACACTTGCATCAGGCAGAAACGTTAATGTTTTAGTTCTTGATACTGAAGTTTACTCAAACACCGGTGGACAAATGTCTAAAGCGACTCCTCTTGCTGCTGTAGCAAAATTTGCAGCAGGCGGCAAACCGAACTTCAAAAAAGATCTTGGTATGATGGCAATGATTTATGGAAATGTTTATGTGGCTCGCATAGCAATGGGAGCTAATCCTGCTCAGACAGTTAAAGCTTTTGTTGAAGCAGAAGCACATGACGGGCCATCACTTATCATTGCTTATTCGCATTGTATCGCTCACGGCATCAATATGACTAAAGGAATGGCGCAACAGAAAAAAGCTGTCGCTTCAGGCAGTTGGCCGCTTTACAGATTTAATCCTGCGCTCTCAGCTGAAGGAAAGAATCCTCTTATTTTCGAGTCAAAAGCTCCTACAATTCCTTACGAAGAATATGCATACAGCGAAAACAGGTTCCGCACTCTCAAAGCAAAGGATCCTGAACATGCTGCTATTCTTATGAGACATGCAGAAGCAGCTGTGAAAAAGCATTTTGAGCTTTACGAACAACTTGCTTCACTTAAACCGGAAGAATAAGTCTTAGAAAATTCATACAACAAAAAATGTCGGCGAAAGCCGACATTTTTTGTTGATACTATCGATATGGAGTGCAGACATACTGTGGTTTTGCGGCAGCGAAATTTCATTTTCTGCGCGGTTGCAAAGCGACCGAATATTTTGTGAGCGAACTTAAAATTAGTTGAATATAACGTTTACTGAAATAATCTTGTTAAATTTCTAAATTATGGTATAATGTCATAGAAACAAAAAAATGAAACCTTTTGAAAAATGCCCTGTTTGTGGTGGTAAATTAGAAAATAAGCATGTGGAAAAGTTACTTAGAGGTAGCGACAACACAATGTCTATGCATTTTAAAGCACTTGGGCAGTCATTTACCGTTCAGCAGAATTGGCCTAATAAAGCCATTCAGCCGACCAATTAATAGAAAACTAACTAAAATTATTCATAATCCATAAATGAAAAAATCACTCCTACTTCTATTATCCGTCATAGTTATCACAGGTTGTTCTCGTTATTCCGATAATACTCCTGATAAAATTATCATTACCGGCGGCGATCTTCAATGTGTGGCTCCATCTTCTCAACTGCCTACACCTCTTACTGTAGAAGTTCTCGGAGTTCTTAATAAAGGTCTTCTCGGCGGCAAAGGGACAAGAAATCCTATTGCGAATATCCCGATCGATTTTGTTATTTACGGCAACAATACAAATATCTTTTTTCCTGAAGGTAATCAAGCCAAAACAGATGAAGGAGGTAAAGCATATGTGCCTGTGATGGTTGGAAAAACTGTCGGCGATATTTATGTTCATGCCTCTTTCACCAAAAAAGACGGCAAAAAAAAATCAGTGGAATTCCGCTTAACTTCCGGAATTACTCTTGCTAACGATAAACAGGAAGTTTTTGCTAATCGTACTTGTGATGAACCATTGGAAGTAAAAGTATTTACCCCGGAAGGAAACTCAGCTAAAAACATTGACGTTTATTTTTCCGTAGAAGGCGGAAGCAAAAAAGCTAAATTATCTGATTCACATGTAAAAACCGATGAAAACGGCATCGCAAAAACTTATGTGACTCCAGGCAAAAAAACCGGCGCGGTAAAAATTATCGCGGAAGTTGTAGATGCAGATGGAAATTCACTTACCCGATCACTTCAATTTACTGCAATGGGGCTTAATCATACAAGTTTGATCATAGCGCTTATTGGCGGACTCGCAAT
>JAUVKG010000005.1 GCA_030596365.1 Chlamydiota bacterium
CACGGATCACAGATAACGGATCACGGATCACGGATCACGGATCACGGATCACGGATCACGAATCACGGATCACGGATCACGGATCACGGATCACGGATCACGGATCACGGATCACGGATCACGGATCACGGATCACGGATTATCCCTGCTTACTCAGGATCATTTCTTTTCTGATATTATTGATAACATTTTTTTTGTCAATTATCCCTACAAAATTCCTGCTATTATCAATAACAGCTATGTTATCTGCCTGAATTTGATTCATTTTGTCTAATACATCTGAAAGCGGTTCGTTATCTTCAACAGTTTCAAAATCAAGGTTCATTAAATCGCCTGCAAGAACCCATTCCCAGGTAGTTTGGTCGATTAAAACGTCTTTAAGATCATTTAGAGAAATAATTCCAACTAACTTATTTGATTTGCCTGTTAATGGAATAAATGTTCTTTTGCTTTGTGATAATACATTGAAAAGTTGTTTCAATGTTGTTTCAGGCGATATTATTGATACCTCATCCGCTATTTTGTCTTTTGCCTTATATTTCGCAATTATATCCTGCTCGGTAACATTTTTGTATGTTTCTTTAGCAAGCGATACAGCAAGTTTTACTAAACTCGGTCCGACAATTTGAATGAGAAATGTTGTCGTAGCGATAGTGAAAATAACCATATCACCGACCGATAAACCATCGCTAACCATTATTCCTTTAAGTTTATATCCCGCCATAATAGACAGACCGATTGTAACTCCTCCCTGTGCCGCCAGCCCCAGGCCTGTATATTTTCTGACGTGGTCACTTGCGCCGCTGATTTTCGCGCCATAATATGCCCCGACAATTTTGCCTACAGTTCGTAATAAAACATAAGAAATTATAATTCCCCATAACCATAAAGGCATTTGATTAAGTTGAATTCGCGCGCCAATCAACACAAAGAAAAATACATAAATTGGAATAGATAATTCCTTTATGTATTTAAATAACTCGCGGCATCTTTTAGGAACGGTGTTCGCAATTGTTAATCCCATAGCCATCGCTACGAGCACAACATCCAAGTCGAAATAAATTCCGACACCAATACAAAGTAATAATGCAGCAATTGAAGAAGCAATATTTTGATCGTAAAGTTTGCTTTTATGAAGAACAAAAGAAACTACAAAACCACCCGATGCACCGAGTATCAAAGCGGCTGTCAATTCTTTCCCCACAATGAAAAATTCTTTAAGTATATTTACATCATCGCCACCCGTGAGTATTTGCGATAAACCTGTGGCTAATGCATAAAGAAGCATGGCCAACGCATCGTCAAGCGCGACAATGGCAATAAGTGTTGTGGTCAGCACTCCGGCGGTTCTGTACTCCCATAATACACTCATCGTTGTTGCCGGATCGGTTGCAGAACTGATAGCTCCGATAACAACTCCGGATGCTAAGCTTATAGCCATAGAATGAGTTACGAAATACAAAATAATGGTAGTAGCGGCGGAAACCAGGAAAAAAGATGTAAGACCTTCACCTAAAAGTATTGCTGTAAACTGTTTACCATATTTTTTGAAAGTTTTAAAACTTAATTCACCACCAACGAGAAAACCAATTATTCCAAGCGCAAACATGTTAAAAGGTTCCAATGCGTGAATATCAGACGGCTTAACAATATTAAAACCACTCGCACCGATAATAAAGCCGCAAATTATGTATCCTAAAATTTGCGGAACGCTTAGCTTTCTGATAAATAATGCACTTATAATACCACCAAGAACACCGATTCCAAAAAGAATAAAAATACCAAGATCCATTTTAATAGGCCGAATTACAAAGATTCGGACGTGTTGGTTAAAATATTATATGTATCTTCGGCAGATTTTGATGCAAGAATTTGCTCACGGGTCAAATCGCTTTTTAATAAACCGGATAGCTTTGCCAGTACTTTTATATAATCTGTATGGTTGCTCCGTCCGGCAATTATTATAATTACTATTCTAACCGGTTTGTTATCTATAGCTTCGTAATCGGTAATGTCAATTTTATTTATCGCTGCAAAAACAGATATGTCTGAGACGTTGTTCAACCTTACGTGCGGGATAGCTATTGACAAACCAATACCTGTACTCATGAGTTTTTCGCGCTCAAAAATAGCGTTCGAAAGCTCCATTCGGGAAGAAATTCCGGGAATGTTGTGACTCTTATCAATAAGGAAATTTAATATCTCATCCTTGGTTTTGCAATTCGTCATGAAAACTCTGTCAGGTCGGATAAGCGACTTTATAGGAAAAGTATTTTGTGTGTTTTGGGATAGGTTAGGCCGTAGCTTTTCGTTTATCCAGTTGTCAATATCGCCTTGTCTGAACCGCCACGAATTACCCAATTTACCGCCGGGTATTTTACCATTTGTTGCCCAATCCACGATAGTTCTTTCTGATACTTTCAGATATTTTGCAACTTCTTCCAAAGTTAGTATAGTATCCATGATATTCTCCATTTATTTCTATAAAAAGCATAAAATTTCATAAAAACAACAATTGTTTCGTGTATTATACATAAAACAACTTGGAATGTCAACGTGAACTAATTTGCAAAATGCAGGAAAATAAATTTGACATAATGTCAAATTTCCTCAGCCATGCCTGATAACAATCTCCGCCGGCATGGCCATGGTGTTCTTGACATATATAAGGTTATTCAGCATAATATATGTTAAGGACAAAATTCTTAATTTTTATTTTAATCTTCTTACTGCAAGTGTTAAAATGACAACAAATAAACTTTTCAAACTTTTCTGTTTGGTTTTTTTATTAATCTTTTCTGCATCCTATGTTGGTGCAGATGTTGGTCGGCCCGGAAAAAAAGATGTACCAACAGAAGTTTATATTGCTGTGTATATTATTGATTTAGATAACGTAAGTTCTGCCGATCAAAACTTTACTGCTAATGTTTTTGTTAAAACACAATGGAACGATCCGCGTCTAAAGCATAACAAATCCGGTCTAATATCAATGGGTTTAAAAGACATTTGGCACCCAAGATTACAATTTCTTAATCAGCAGAGACTATGGTTCACCATTGGTAAAACAGTGTCTGTTTCTCAAGACGGTGAAGTAACTTTTAGAGAGCGGGCATGGGGAGATTTCTCCCAACCTTTAAGCTTACATGATTTTCCTTTTGACAGCCAGTATTTTAATGTTCAAATAGTGCCTATGGGTTATTCGCATAATGAAGTTAAATTGATCCAAAATACAAAAACGAAATCGGGAATGGCACAAACTTTTTCAGTGGCCGATTGGGAAATCCTAAACTTTGAAGCTAAAGCATTTGAATATAACCCCTTTAACGAAGAAGAATATATGAACGGCTTTCAAGTCTCTATTCACGCCAAAAGAGAATCAAATTATTTCATAACTACTATAATTATTCCTCTTGTTATGATTGTAATGATGTCATGGGCGGTCTTTTGGATCGATCCAAAACAAAGCGGTACACAAATGAGCGTAGCGATGACAACTATGCTGACATTGATTGCTTTCAGGTTTGCCGTTGCAGCTTCACTGCCTAATATTTCTTATCTTACAAGAATGGATATTGTTATTTTAAGCTCTACAATTTTAGTGTTTGCAAGTTTATTAGAAGTTGTCATTACATCTGTTTTAAGTCTGTCTAACAAATTGGAATTAGCGCGTCGGGTTGATAAAGTATCGCGATGGGTATTTCCAATTGTATTTATTATTACCTTTGTAAAAGGGCTCTTCTTATAATCCTAAAAAAATATGAAAACTAAAACTGATTGTATTCCTTGCGTCTTTAAACAGTCACTCACAACTATTCGCCATATTACCAACGATGAAGAAATAATTGAGCGGGTAATGAAAAAGATTGCTGAAATTTACAGTAAAAAATCGCTGCAAACAACACCTGCATATTTTTCACAAACCGCCTATGAAATCATTTCAAATAAAACCGGTGTTGCAGACCCTTTCTTTGATGAAAAAAAGAAGTTTAATGAACTTGTACTAACAATGGTTCCTGATTGTTACAAAGCACTCCAGAAATCTAATGATCCGCTAACTACCGGTGCCCATCTCGCTGTCGCGGGAAATATAATCGATCTTGGAATTGGCGGGGAACTCGATATTCACGGCACACTTTCTTCAGCGCTTGAAACACCTTTTGCGATAAATCACATTGAAAGATTAAGAGCGGACCTTGCTGAATATTCTTCGCTGTTTTACATCGGCGACAATGCCGGAGAGATAGTTTTTGACAGGTTATTTATTGAAGTTTTGAAGAAATTGTATCCTAATCTTGAAATAACTTTTTCTGTAAAATCAAAACCAATTATTAATGACGCGACTATGGATGACGCAATTGATGTTGGAATGACAAAAGTTTGCGACGTAATTGAAACCGGTGGAAATTATATCGGTGCGCCATTGGATAAAGTAGGAGAAAAGTTTCTGGAAAAATTTAATTCATCTGAAATAATTATTGCAAAAGGTCATGGGAATTTCGAAACTCTTAATGAAAAAATAGGGAAAAATATTTATTTTATCCTGAAAGCTAAATGTCAGATGGTCGCAAATGAGTTGGGAGTTTCAATAGGGGATTCCGTCTTGAAGCAAAATGATTAAAAAGAAATATAAATATATTTATCAAAATAATTAATGTCAAAATGATAAGAAAGAAAAAAATATAAATAAATATTTTTTATGGTTTTAATAAAAAGTAAAGATTTGAATTTGTATGAAAAAATTATTCTGCTGTCAATCATTCTGCAAAATAATTAATAGCAAAATGATTAAGAAATACCCCGCATGCGCGGGGCGCTAACGCGAGTTTTATTGTTTTAAGAAAAAGAAATTAGGCAGAACGATTAATAAACAAAATTTTAATTTTTTTTGCGCCGGCAAAATAATTTTATCGGCCATGCCTGAAAATAATCTCCTTCGGCATGGCACTATTGACAAAAAAGCCTTAAAAGTGCATAATAATTAGTGAATTAACAGGGAAAACTTTTTACTTATCAAAAACAGGAAAACGAAAATGAAAATTTACATATTATTCTTTCTTTTAGTATTCGCGTTTAGTTACAATATTTCAGCACAAAAAAACGAAATCAATAAAAACGATTCTGCCTGCTCAGAAACAAAGGAACAAGTGATTTCACTTGATAAATTTAAAGGCTCAGTTCTTGTCCTGTATTTCTTCGGTGATAATATGGATAAATGGCATAAACCGATTACTGAACTTAATCATCTAAAAGAAAAATTTAAAAACAAAAAGGTTAATATCGGCGCGCTTACATCCAAAACTCAAAACGAAATAAAAACGTTTACGAAATCAATAGATTTTCTTATGTTTGCAAAAAGCATTGATTTTGCAGTTGTTACTAAAAATGATTCGGCAAAAAAATATAATGTTAAGCCGCCTTATGCTTATATTATTGCTCAAGACGGAAAAATATATTGGAAAGGCAAATCCCTGGAAAATATAAGCAAAAAAATTAGTGACTTACTTTCAGAATCAGCAAATGTTCAACTTGAAGGCACAAATGTTTATGATGCTAAACTTACAGGAAAAGCTGTACATCACAAGAACACAACGCCGAAACTTGATTATGATGATAGCGAAGGAATTCCGAGCCATGGCCTTACAATAGGCAAGACTATGCAAAAAAAAGAAAAGAAAAAATCAGGCAAAAGAATTCCCGGACAGACAATTAGACAATACGAAGTAACGCCGGGAATCATAAATGAACGCGAACCGCCGAGAAGAAGAAATGAACGTAAAAATGATTAAAATTTAAAAGAAATGTATTTGACAAAAAAACGTTAAAAGTGCATAATATACACTGCATGAGCAAAAGCCTTTGATTTTGCATGGCCACCTATTTCAGGTCTGACTTATGAACTTTTATTTATCAAAAACAGGAAAACAAAAATGAAAACTTATGCATTATTATTCCTTTTAGTATTCGCGTTCAGTTCTAGTATTTCAGCCAAAAAAAACAAAATTAAAAAAAATGATCCTGTCAGTAAGGAAACAAAAGGTCATGTTGTTTCGCTTGATAAATTTAAAGGCTCAGTTCTTGTCATGTATTTCTTTGGCGATAATATGGATGACTGGGACAGACCAATTGCTGAGCTTAATGGCCTGAAAGAAAAATTTAAAAATAAAAAAGTTCGTGTTGGCGCGCTTACGCATAAAACACCGGAAGAAATTGAAAAGTATATGAAAACAATGGACTTTATTATGTTTGCAAAAAGTATTGATTTTGCCGTCGTTACTGACAGCGATTCGGCAAAAAAATACAAAGCGAATCCGCCTTATGTTTATGTAATTACTCAGGATGGAAAAATTTATTGGAAAGGGAAATCGCTCAGGGGTATAGGCGACAAAATTGATGAAGTCCTGGAAACTCCTGTTAATACTCAAAATAAAGGTACAAATGTTTACGCAGCCAAACTTACAGGAGAAGTTACACATTTTAAAGATACTACACCGAAATTAAACTTTGATGACAGTGACGGAATAGATGATCCCGGAGTGAAGGAAGGTACTACTTTTTATAAAGATGATCAACCGGACAAGGTAACTCCTGCTACGGAAGCCGCTGAACTTAACGATGATACGAAAAGTCAAATTGCTAACCAGAGGATTCAGGAATACGAAGGGACTCCAGGACTTAAGGAAACAAAGGGAGAATACGAGGCGAGAGGTTATATGAGCCCGGATGAAGATTAAGACAGAAAACTATTAACATACGGAGATTATTATGTTCAGTAAAATGATGAAATACAATATGACATTGCTTGCTTTATTATCAATGTTTGTTATAGCTTGCTCAGTCTATGAAAGAGCTCGCCCGATAGAAGTGAGAAAAGCTGTGCAACCAATCCGTATAGGTGTCAACCCGCAAACGCCCCCTTATATTTTTAAGAAGGATAACAAAACTGTCGGCATTGAAGCTGATTTTGCTAAGGCGATGGCAAATAAAATTGGTAGACCGATGCAGTTTGTTGAAATGCCTTGGGAAAGATTAATCCCTGCTCTTTTGGACAACAAAATAGATATCATTATGTCCGGAATGTCAATTACTAAAGCCCGGAAATTAAGCGTGAGTTTTACACGCCCATATATGACAAACGGTCTTATGACTTTGATGCGTACAGCTGACTCGCAAATATATACTTCGGTTGAAAAAGTTTACAATACATCACAAAATATCGGTGTCGTTAAAGGAACAACAGCCGATGTCTTCGCACGGAGAAAATGTCCGAGAGCTACAGTAGGGTCTTATATTAGAACAGAAGATGCAGTAAGAGCATTAAAACGCCAGGGAGTCACTCTATTTATTAATGACGGCCCGATTATCGCATGGCTATTCGCTCAAAATGATACGGAATTCTCGGCTCTGTTTGTTCCAATGACAGAAGAATATACTGCATGGGCTATTCGGCCGGGTAACGATGATTTAATTAAAAAGCTTGATGATATATTGGATGAATGGGAAAAAGACGGCACTATACGTCGGATACTGAAACGCTGGTTGCCATATATGTAACCAACTTGCAAAAATTAGACTGATAAAATATAATATGTTTATACGTAATTTGATTCACCTTAACAAAACAATATTTTATGTTAACTTATGTTAAATCTGCTTTGCCTGCTGTTATATTATTAATATCTCTTAGTATAAATGCTGACACTAATTTACCTGAAGCGGTAAAAGCTCCCGGTTATACTATGGATGGATCAATTAATGCGATTCTAACTAATGAAACCGGACAATCCGAGCAGAAAAGCATTGATGACCTCTTAAAAGACACAAAAACTGACCTTTCACAAAGTAATTTCGCAGGATCTTACGATGATACAAACACATTGGAACAATATCAGCAAACAATTATGTCAACAATGGCAGCAATGACACCGGCTGTATTGTCAATTTATCAGGACACCGGAGTTATTGCAAATATTACCGGAACAACTTCCCCGAGAATTGAATCAAATATTTATATTACTTTGCGGGAATGTATTGCAATGGGACTTGAAGAAAACCTTGGGCTTACTATCGCCAGGTATAATCCTGCTTTGGAATGGGAAGGGATCAGACTTGAAAGAAGTGTGTTTGACCCGCAATTTTACGGGATCTATCAGTGGTCAGGGTCAAAAAGCCCTCGCCCATATGAAAAATATTTTATTACTGGCGATAGAAAAATTGTGGTTGGTAATAATACCAGATACAACTCGGGATTTGAAGGGAACATTAGCGGTAAATTTATTACCGGTCTTAAATATTCTATTGGTATGGGGCAGGACAAAATGTATTCTGATCAGGGCGGCGTTGCTGGTTGGAACGCAGAATATGGCACTACCGTTGCCGGAAGTCTTGAAATACCATTACTTAAAAATTTCGGTATAGGTGTTAATCTTGCACCAATGCGGATTCAGCGCAATAACTGGCGTATTTCAAAAGAGCAGCTCGAAGATAATGTTCAAAATCTTACTACAGATATTATTAATTATTACTGGACACTATATTTCATTCGCGAGGATGCCAGTGCCAAAGAATACACACTACGTCTTGCACTTGAACTTTTGAAAATCAATACTGCTAAGGTTAAAGTCGGAATGGCAGCGCCAATAGAAATAACACAGGCAAAAGCCAAAATCGCGCTTCAGGAGGAACAGCTTATTGTTGCTCAGAACAACATTCTAAATGCTGAAGACCGGTTGAGACAAATTATAAATTATAATATGCGTGATCTTCTAAGGCCAAAAGCTTTAAGACCTATTGAATATCATCTTGTTCCTGCTGAAAAGCCGGATGTTGTTGACATTTCGTTTGACGAAGTCAAATGTATTAGTCAGGCTATTAAATACAGACAGTCACTTCAAATTGCCGGTTTGCAATATAGAAACGCTAACGAAAACATGAAAATTGCTAAAAATAATTTGCTGCCGGAAGTTAATGTTAGAGGTGGATTGGGCTATGATGGATTGGGTGGTAACTACGGTAATGCTTATGATGACCAGTACACCGCAAGACATCCTGACTGGTCAGTCGGATTGGAAGTTTCATTTCCTTTATTCTATAATGAACCTGTTGCCACATTTCGAAGAGCAAAATATAATAAGAAACAGGCAAAGTTGACTGTTAAACAGGAAAAACAGAATATCGCCATCGAAGTTCGTATAGCTTTGCGTAACGTTATAGCAGATAGAAAAAGAATTGAGGCAACACGAGAAGGAACAAAAGAAGCTCAGGAAACGTTGCGTGCAGAACAGGAAAAATTCAATGTGGGTCAATCTACGACTTTCCTTGTTTTACAATATCAGGATGACCTCGCAACAGCTCTGAGTAGCGAAATAAGATCTCTTGCTGACTGGCGAATCTCTCTATCTGAGTTATACAGAGTTACTGCACAAACTCTTCCGGCGCAAAATATCGCAATTGATGAATTTTATCAAATCCCTGATCAGACGGCTTCAGGCGTTACAGGATGGATTTGGTCGGAAGGTCCGAGAAAGTAAATTAAGCTTCCAGCTTAATGTAATGAAATTTCCTAATTAGTGTCTGACCGAAAACCTCTTATTTTTGCATGCCGCCTATTTTGGAAGGCAGGATGCCAACTCTCAAGTTTAAGAAATTCTCAACTCCAGGTTCCGAACTACAAAGAACAAATTGCTCATTTCATTTTTATACCTCTTTTGATATAATTTCAAATAATATATTTTAATACTTAATACTTATTTCTAATAACTCAGGATTTTATTATGCGCTGGAAAAATGCTTTTATACCCACTATGAAAGAAACTCCGAAAGATGCGGAGGTAATTAGTCATATCCTTATGATTCGTTCCGGTATGATGAGAAAAGTCGGCGCGGGAATCTATGAATACTTGCCATTAGGATGGAAAGTTATTCGGAAGGTCGCCGATATCGTAAGACAGGAAATGAATAAAAGTGCTGCTCAGGAAATTCTTATGCCTGTTCTTTCACCAAGCGAACTTTGGATGGAAACAGGAAGATGGCAGGTTTATGGTAAAGAACTCATGCGCTTGAAAGACAGACATGAACATGATTATGTACTCGGACCAACTCACGAGGAAGTTATAACCGATCTCGTTAGAAGAGAAGTTCACTCTTATCGCGATTTGCCGCTTTGCCTTTACCAAATTCAAACAAAATTCCGCGATGAAGTACGGCCGCGGTTTGGCGTAATGCGTGGGCGTGAATTTCTTATGAAAGATGCTTATTCTTTTCATTCTACGCAAGAAGACCTTGAAAAATATTATCAAGTCATGGCAGAAACTTACAAACGCATTTTTAATAAATGCGGCCTTGACGCTCGGATTGTTGTTGGACATTCCGGCGCTATCGGCGGTAAAATCGCCCACGAACTAATGGTGCTTGCCGATACGGGCGAATCGCTAATTTTAAATTGTCAGAATGAATCTTGTGGATATACCGCCACAAATGAAACCGCTGAAGGAACAGTTCCGAAAACTTCCACTGATGAAGCAGAACAACCTATGGAAAAAGTTCACACGCCCGGAAAGGAATCTATTGAAGATGTCGCAGCTTTTTTGAATAAAAAAACTTGCCGGGCGGTAAAAGCTCTTCTTTACAGATGCGATGACAAACTTGCTGCTGTTTTTATTCGCGGGGACAGAGAAATGAACCCGGCTAAATTACATAATCTTGTTAATGCATTGGAAGTTGAAATTGCGCTTCCGGATTTTTTGGAAAGTAAAAAAGAAAGCGATGTTGTTGCAGGTTACTGTGGACCGCTTGGTATTAAACCTGATTTTCTTTTCTTTGATATTACTGTAAAAGATATCAAAAACGGAATTATCGGCGCTAACGAAAAAGATTACCACCATATTAATTTTAATGTGGAACGCGATTGTCCGGATGCAAAATTTTATGACCTCGTTGTACAACAGGAAGGAGACTTGTGCCCGAAATGCGGAAAACCAATGCAAACTGTACGCGGAATTGAAGTGGGAAATATTTTTCAGCTCGGAACAAAATATTCAAAATCAATGAATGCAAAATTCCTCGATGCTGATAATAAAGAAAAATATTTTGTTATGGGATGCTATGGGCTTGGCGTTACAAGAACCGTTGCAGCAGCCATTGAACAAAATCACGATGACTGGGGAATTATTTGGCCGCGTTCAATCGCTCCTTATGATATTCTTATTCAGCCTCTTGATGTTAAAGATGAAAAAGTAATGGAAATAACAAATGCTCTTGAAAAAGATTTGATTGAAAAAGGATATGATGTTCTTGTGGATGACAGAGACGCAAAACCGGGATTCAAATTCAAAGACGCAGATTTGGTCGGAACTCCATTGCGGGTTACCGTAAGTCCACGGTCGCTGCCGGACGGGAAAATTGAAATTAAACGAAGATGCGATAAAAAATCCGAATTGATAAATGTTGACAACGCGGTAGACAAGATAATCGAAGTGTATAACTCATGCCCATAGAAGACGTGATCCGTAATCAGTAATCAGTAATCCGTAATCAGTAAGCAGTAATCAGTAATCAGTAAGTAATAAGTAAGTAATAATTAACCGCTGAGCCTAAAAATGTTACGAAGCGAAGTGGAGTAAATTGACAACAACAATCCATTAATCCATTAATCCATTAATCCATTAATTTTACCACGCTTTTAGCGTGGCCATTAATCCAATGTCTTCAGGTATAACTTTTCCAAAAGGATTTAAAACTTCAGCGCTAAACTGCGGATTGAAAAAATCAAATCTCGATTTGACTGTCTTCGTTTCAGATGTTCCGGCGATTCCTGCCGGCGTGTTTACGCAAAACGTCTGTTGCGCCGCCCCTGTAATTTTGTCTAAAAGTCATATTAATTCAAATAAAATTAAAGCAATTCTCGTCAATTCAGGAAACGCTAACGCAGCGTCAGGTGATGAAGGATATGCCGCAGCTGTGAAATGCGTTGAGGAACTTGCAACACGGCTTAAATGTCTTCCTACTGAAATTCTTATGGCTTCTACGGGAATTATTGGTGTGCCGCTGCAAACCGATAAAATAATAAATTCTCTTGATACATTGGTTGGAAATCTATCGGAAAAAAATAATGTTGATGCAGCACAGGCAATTCTTACTACCGATACTTTCGCGAAAGAAGCTGTTTGCGAAATTGAACTTTCAAATGGAAAAGTAAGAATCGGTGGTATTGCAAAAGGATCAGGTATGATTATGCCTGATATGGCAACTATGCTTTCTTTTATTACAACTGATGTCGAAATTGATCGGCATACACTTCAAAATATGCTGAAAAAAGCTGTTGACAAAAGTTTTAATAAAATTACGGTCGATAGTGACACAAGTACAAATGATTGCGTGATAATGCTTGCTAATGGCGCGTCAAATGTTACTTTAACCGAAGATGATAAAATAATCTTTTTCGAAGCTTTGGAATCCGTTTGTATCGATTTGGCAAAAATGATTGTTCGGGATGGTGAAGGAGCCACAAAATTTGTTACCGTTGTTGCTGAAGGCTGTAAAACCGAAAAAGATGCTGATACAATAGCAAGATCAATTGCCAACTCTCCTCTCGTAAAAACGGCTTTATATGGCAACAATCCGAACTGGGGAAGAGTTATTATGGCTGCCGGAAAATCGGGAGTTAAATTTAATCAGGAAAAAATAGATGTATATTTTAATGGTGTATTAACAGTTAAGAATGGGTTGAAAACTGACGCTAATCCGGAGATGTTAGAAAAAGAATTTACCAAACAAGAAATTGAAATAAAAATTAACATTAACTCCGGGGACTCTGAAGCTGTAATATGGACATGTGACCTTTCACATAAATATGTGGACATAAACGTGGATTATAGTTAATCAAACCACAAATAACACAAAACTTAACCACATAAGAAACATAAGAACCACATAAGAAGAAAATAAAAAATGTATTTGTTTTAATAAATAAAAAACTACCATATAAAAATCTTTTTAAAAATATAAAATAATTAAAGTTAAATATAAAACTTATGTTATCTTATGTCCCTTATGTGGTTAAAAAAATTATATTAATTAGTGGTAATATATTATGAAAGAAGCAATCGAAAAATCTAAAGTCCTGATAGAAGCTCTGCCGTATATTCAGCAGTTCAAAAATAAAATCGTTGTCATAAAATACGGCGGCTCAACTCTTGAAGATGATAGCCCGGAGATAAGTGTGCTTCGTGATGTCGTTTTTATGGCTGCTGTGGGAATGAAGCCAATTATTGTTCACGGCGGCGGAAAACATATTTCAAGACGGCTTGAAAAAGAAAATATAAAAACTGAATTCATTCAGGGATTACGTGTAACAGGTGAAAATGCAATTCCCATTGTTGAAGATGTAATTGTTAACGAGGTAAACTCATGGCTTGTTAATAAAATTAACTCACTTGGACATTCTGCCGCTCAGCTTTCCGGTAAAACCGGTAGAATGATTCGTGTTAAAAAACTTACCGGTAAAAATGAAAAAGGAGAGAACGTTGATTGGGGATTCGTAGGCAAAATTCAAAGAATTAATCCCCGACCAATTTTTGATGTTATGCTTGAAGGTAGAATTCCTGTTGTTGCTCCGCTTGGTGTTGATTTGGAAGGAAATGTTTATAATGTTAACGCGGATACAGTTGCATCTGAAATAGCGTCTTCTTTAACTGCTGAAAAACTTGTTTATCTTACAGATGTTCAGGGGATCTTTAGAGATATTAAAGATGAAAATTCTTTGATCTCAACAATAAAAGTTGATGAAATTTCGAAATTGAAAAATGATGGAATTATTTCCGGAGGCATGATTCCTAAAATTGATGCGTGCCTTGAAGCGCTAAAAAACCATGTTCACAAAACACATATTATCAGCGGAAAAACACCGCACAGCTTGCTTCTTGAAATTTTTACCGATAAAGGCGTTGGAACGGAAATAATCTGATGGAGTAATGGAATGATGGATTAATGGATTAATGGATTAATGGATTAATGGATTGTTGTCTATTTTGTCCATTTTGTCCATATTGTCCATATTGTCCATTTTGTCCATTTGGTCCATTAAAAATAAAACATAAAAATAAAGAAAATCTTAAATCTACCCGGCGTACGCCGGGCGCTTCGCGAAATCACAAATCCAAAATCCAAAATATGAACACTCAACAATTATTCAATAACTACATCATACCATCAGTCGGTAGATTGCCGCTTTCTTTTGTCGAAGGAAAAGGATCGTGGCTAACTGAAGAAAACGGTGGAAAATATCTCGATATGTATCCCGGTTGGGGAGTTAATATCGTTGGCCAGTGTCACCCTGAAGTCGTTGACGCAATCAAAAAACAAGCGGCGAAACTACTCCATGCACCTAATAATTATTTGCTGCCTTTGCAGGGACAGCTCGCGGAAAAAATTATCGAACGTTCTTTTCCGGGAAAAGTCTTTTTCTCTAATTCAGGTGCTGAAGCTAATGAAGGCGCTTTGAAAATAGCGAGAAAATGGGGGAAAGACAAAGGCAAATGGAAATTTATCACTATGCTCGATTCCTTTCATGGTAGAACTCTTGGCGCACTGTCTGCCACGGGTCAGGAAAACTATAGAAAAGATTTCGAACCGCTTATCCCGGGTTTTTCTTATGTTCCTTTTGGCGATGTTTCTGCAATTAAAGAAGTGCTTGATGATGAAACTTGCGCGGTTATGGTCGAACCAATTCAAGGCGAAGGCGGCGTAAATGTAGCTCCCGAAAATTATTTTCAGGAACTTAGAAAAATATGCGATGAAAAAAAATGCCTGCTTATTTTCGATGAAGTGCAAACAGGTGTTGCAAGAACCGGCGAATGGTTCGGATATCAACTTTATAATGTTCAACCTGATATTATGACTCTCGCAAAAGCACTTGGAGGTGGTGTACCTATCGGAGCAATTGTTGCCGCAGAAAATGTCGCTGACGTTTTGCAGCCGGGTAGTCATGCCTCTACTTATGGCGGTAATCCGCTTGTTTGTGCGGCTGGGCTTGCGGTAATTTCAGTGATTGATGAAGAAAACGGTCTTGAAAAAGCAAGACAGGTTGGGAAATCTTTAAAACTAAAAGCTGAACAGCTGAAACAAAAATTTACTGTGATTCGCGATGTCCGCGGCGCAGGCGCAATGCTTGGAATAGAACTTGATGTCCCGGGTAAATCTGTCGTTGAAAATTGTCTTGCGAACAATGTTTTAATAAACTGTACTCATGAACGGGTAATTCGTTTTTTGACTTCTGCTTTTATTTCAGAAAATGAACTTGAAACTGCTTTCAACTCACTACAAAACGCATTATCAAAAATATGACAATGGCAAAATTTATTATTTGTTTTTTAATTGTTGCCGCTTTGTTCGTTAATGCGGATTCATTCAGAGGAAAAATACTTTTTGATCCGGTTAGTGACATTAATTCCCTTGTGTTAAGCAAGGATGCTGTTGCTCGTAGATCTTTCCATTATATTGACGGAGAGCCGGTTCAATGTCTTCGCCTTTCTCTCTTGCCGGGAACATCACAAACATCTCTTTTTGTAAAAATAAAAATAAATGCTGCAGTAGATAGAAAAATAAATTTCATTTGTGCAGTTGCTTCGGCAGAGAATAATAATAAAGCTGCTTTTTTTAAATTAACAGCTAACGGCACCGAATTATTTAATATGGTTATTAATAATAATCAACCGGTGTATTTAAGAGGCGTTCCCGCAATTGATAATAATGGTGATATTAATATTGCATTCGAAATATCTTACGGTTCTTCAAAAAATGTTTTTCCGGTTGATTTGATTCTACCCGCGTTAATTAGTTTGCATAAATTTGATAATGAAACGCAAGATTCTGATTTGCAATTCGGAACAATAGATTCCGGTAAAACCTGGAGAATTACCGGAATAGGAAATGGTAACTCTTCAAACTTCAATAAAAATGATAGTATTTTTCTTATACCGGAAATTCAATTTTCAGAAATAATTTCCAAATCGATTGAACCGCAAGCCGGTACTCCGGTTAAAGTTATTGCTATTCTAAAAAATACAGGTTGGAGAGATTATGTTTGCAGTTCCGGCAACGTGATGAAGATTTCTATTGATGAGAAAACAGGAGTGATAGATGAAGAAAACCAGATGCAAATAATTCCTGATGTTCCGGCAGGTGGATCGGCTGAAATTGAATGGGCGATTAATACTTATCAAAACATTTCTGATTTAAGGGGAGAATTGGTGTCGGTTTTTTTAAATACGAAAACTGAATTCACTATACCGCTTTTTAATGATAATAAATTTCCCTCAAAATCAAAAACCGATACCGGATGGGAAATAATTGTAAATAAAAAAGACAATATGATCGCTTATCACTGGCTGCAGAATAATGTAAAAATCCGATTTATTAAATCGCGTGCCGGAGTAGAAAAAATACAATTCTTAATTAAAAAAAATAATAAATATAGAATTGTCACTACTGTAAATGAACTTGCAAAACTTGATGTTATTATTCAGGATAACAAAGTGAAAACTTTATCCTTTTTACCTAAAACAATTCGTTATTTCGACGGCCGGGAAAATAAAGTCCTGATCCGTGGATGGGCGTTTAGTAAAGAAACTGGCGGAGTAACTATTGAACAACATTATTCACGTCCTAAGAACGCGTCTAAAATAAATATTGAGACTAAAATTACAGCTAAAAATGATATAAAAATCGCTAAAATTTACAATCCTGTTTTTCATCTTGAGGCTGATGAAAATAGCGCTATTATTATTCCTGGCTTCAGGTTTGAAAGATTACTATCACCTTTACAATTAAGAAAATTTAATTGGATGTTTTATAGTTTGATTAGTGAGCCAATTCCTATTTCAAAACAATTAATCCCTTTTCTTTATGCAGATAGTTTGCACGGTTCAATTTGTTTTGAAAAACCTGACGGCTCATTTAAAGAAAATAATATGATGTGGCTTGTCGATAAAAAAAGCGGAGAAGCAAAAAAACGCTATATTGTTTCTGATATCGTAAAACCGCATTCGGGATTTTTATTAAAATATCTGAAATCTAAAGAATCAATATCAGTTAAATCATCTGTAAAAATTATTCCTGAAAACTTTGACGTTGCAAAATTGATGCCGGATGTTCTTCAGCTTGGAGTTATACCTGTAACACTTGTTTATGCGGAAAAAGAAAGGCTGATTAAAAAGTTTGTTATGTCAGTCAGTTGTACAAACTCTTTTACTCCTGATGAAATGAAAGAACAAACTGATTTGCTGCACGCGTCAAAGAATAAAAAATGGAGTTCAGCCATTTCAGATAAAATCAATGAATTATACTCCGGTTTGATAAATAAAATAAATACTGATGATCGCAATACGCTTTTTTCTCAAAACTTATGCACGGAATATGATTGGATACTTGATAAAAATATAACAGGTGATATGATTATTGGAAAGTTCGGGATTAAGAAAATTAATGACGATGTTCTCGAATTGCTGATTACAGGAAAAATGACAGAAAATAAAGATGCCATTTCTCTTGGCAAAAACTTATTATTAAAACTTCGTAATAAATTAATATATGCTTCTGATAATAATCCGACGCTTTTAACTTACACTAAATTAGCAAAAGCAAATGTTCTGGTATTTAAAATAACAAATGATCAATCGTTTCTTCAGGAAGCAAATCGATTGCTGCGGCTTGGCGAAATATTTATGAGGAAATCAACTGAAAAAATAACGAGGGGAATTGGAATGGCAGAAGAAAATGTTGGCTGTCCAACACCACAAAATAATTTTGCGGGATTGTTTTCTCCGGATGCAACTGTTGCTTTCGCCGGTGTTTTGTACGATGCTGCTGAAGTAGATAAATTGAAAGCATCGCGGAAACGTCGCCTTGCTAATTTGCTAATAAAAGCGGTAGAAAGATTTTATCTTCGTGAAAATAAAAACGGTTTAATTCCGGAATTTTGGTCGCCGGAATTTAATATTCCCGCTGGTGAATATAAGCGACCATACTCTCTATGGCAAATATTTTTAAGACAAAATAATTCATTAAATTAAAACTATTATGCGAAGTATTGCTGCTGACAAAATTATTAATACAGTTGAAAAAATGTTGATCAATTCTTGCATTGATTTGCCGGAAGATGTTAAAAATGCACTTCGTCTTGCGAAAGAAAAAGAAACTGATGCTTCACCTAAAAAAATCCTTGACTGTATAATTCAAAATGCCGAAATCGCTCGCGAAAAAAATATCCCCATTTGTCAGGATACAGGAATCACTACCGTATTCGTTGAACTGGGGGCTGATGTTGTAGTTGATGGCGGCTTGCTCAATGATGCAATTCAACAGGGAATCAGACAAGGCACTGAAAAAGGATATTTACGAAGATCGATTGTTTCTGACCCGTTGCAAAGAAAAAATACCGGTGATAATACTCCGGGTATTATTTATATCTTTCCTGTGGCAGGTGATAAAATGAAAATAACTGTCGTTCCAAAAGGCGGCGGTTGTGAAAATATGAGCAGAAGCACAATGTTGAAACCGGCTGACGGAAAGGAAGGTGTTAAAAAATTTGTTGTTGAAACTGTCTTTAACTCCGGAGGAAATGCTTGTCCGCCAATGGTTATTGGTATAGGGCTTGGCGGAGATTTTTCTTACGCGCCGCTTCTTGCAAAGAAATCTCTTGTTAGAAAAATCGGAGAACGGAATCAAAATACTTTTTACTCCAAACTTGAAATTGAAATCCTTGAAGAAATAAATAAAAACGGACAGGGAGCTCAAGCTCTTGGCGGAAGTACAACGGCTCTTGATGTTTTTATAGAAACAGCACCGTGTCATATCGCTTCATTACCGGTGTCCGTTTGTATTAATTGTCATGCCGCGCGGCATAAGAGCATAGTTTTGTAGTTTGGTAAAGTAATCAAAGCATCTTGCTTTGTATTTTAACAGGTTTAAACCGATAAAAATTGTCGAATGGAAATCCGGCAAAAAAATTAAATAAAATGATTGATAATAATGTATATTCAGATTCACGGGTTAGAAAACATATTCTGCCTAAACAAATTGTATGGCAAAATGAAAACAATTCTTTGCTGGAAAATCTTGAAGCACTTTTACAAAAAGGCGTGAATAATGCCAGCCCATGGTCGGCTAAAGGATGTATCCTAAAAAAAGGTGCCGGGATTTGTCTCGATTACGGTAAAGAAATACACGGCGGCTTGAAAATCATTTCAGGCGCTAATACTAACAGTCTAACTAAAATTAGAATCCGATTCGGTGAATCAATAAGTGAAACAATGAATGAACCGAATAATGATCATGCCGTTCACGATACAATTTTGGATATACCATGGCACGGAACTGTTGAATTCGGAAATACAGGCTTTAGGTATGTTCGCATTGATATGATTGACCAAAACAAAGATGCTAAATCCGATTCAATTATTGAAATTAAAGAAATTCGCGCGGTGGCTGTTTACAGAGACCTCGAATACAAGGGGAATTTTGTATGTGATGACGAACGGCTGAATGAAATCTGGAATATAGGAGCTTATACCGTTCATCTTAATATGCAGGATTATATCTGGGATGGCATTAAAAGAGACAGACTCGTTTGGCTCGGTGATATGCATCCAGAAGTAAAAGTTGTCTGTTCGCTTTTCGATGATGACGGAATTGTACCTGCAAGTCTGGATTATGCAAGAGATCAGACGCCAATACCAAGTTGGATTAATGACATCAGTTCCTATTCTCTTTGGTGGATAATTATTCAGAAGGATTGGTATCTTTATAAAGGAAATCCGGATTATTTGAAAAAGCAAAAAGAATATCTTTTGAATCTTCTTACATTACTGGAAAATTGTATTGATGATTCCGGTTCAGAAATTTTGCCGGAAGCAAGATTTCTGGATTGGCCGACTAAAGGAGATGATAAAGCTGTTCATGCCGGATTGCAGGCGCTGCTCATCTGGGCATTTGATTCCGGCGCTTATTTATGCGACATTCTTGAAGAAAAAAATGTCGCCGATAAATGCCGGGCGGCAGTTGGAAAACTTAAACACCAGAATCCTGATGCAGGCGAAAATAAGCAGGCGAATGCCCTGAAAAGTCTCGCGGAACTCGATTCACCTCAAAAAATAAATGAAAAAGTCCTCGCCGTAAATCCATATAACGGCGTCTCTACTTTTTATGGATATTATGTCCTCGAAGCACGTGCTAAAGCAGGGGACTATCAGGGAGCTCTCGACTTAATCAGAAAATATTGGGGCGGGATGATCGATATGGGCGCTACTACTTTCTGGGAAGATTTCGATCTCGACTGGATGGCGAATGCGACCCGAATAGATGAAATTCCTCAAGATGGCAAAAAAGATATCCATAAAGATTATGGGAATTATTGTTATAAAGGTTTGAGACACAGCTTGTGTCACGGGTGGGCAGGTGGACCTACCGCATGGTTGAGTGAGCATATTCTTGGTTTCAAGCCTCTGTCACCCGGATGTAAAAAACTTCTTATTGATCCGCAGCTTGGTGATTTGAATTGGGCGGAAGGTTCTCTGCCGACTCCTTATGGTGCTGTAACGGTTTCGCATAAAAAAACAGATGACGGCGGAATTGAAACCGAAGTTCAGGCGCCGTCACAAATTGAAGTGGTGAATAATATTATTTGAACCACATAAGGCACATAAGTTCACAGAAGAAATAGAAAAATTTAGTGGTCTTAATGCCTAGTGCTTTTAAAAAATACAATCCGCGAACAACAAGAAATAAGCATAACAAAAAACAAAATAATTAAAATATTCGAGTCTATTTGTATCCATTCGTGGTAAAAAAATAAAAAGCCACTAAGGCACGAAGACACAAAGAAATAAAAAATAAAACAAATCAAACCACATAAGTAACATAAGAACACATAATAATTAAAGAAAATTTGTATCAATATTAATCTAAAATAAAATTAGTGTCTTTGTGTCTTAGTGGCGATAATAAAAATTATGAAAATGCCCTTTCACATTATGGCAAAACCGATTGGCCCTGTCTGCAATCTTGCCTGCAAGTATTGTTTTTATCTTGAAAAGCAACATCTCTTTCCCGATAATGAAAAATATCGGATGACAGATGAAACGCTCGAAATTTTTGTTAAAAATTATATCGAAACTAATCCCGCTCAAGAAATAACTTTCGCGTGGCAGGGAGGTGAACCCACATTAATGGGAATTGATTTTTATAAAAAAGCAGTTGAACTTCAAAAACAATATTCTGACGGCAGAAAAGTTTCTAACG
>JAUVKG010000190.1 GCA_030596365.1 Chlamydiota bacterium
AATAACGTCGCGCGGAGCTCCTTCTCCGCAATTCTTTTTGGAGTTTACAGCTTTATCGGGAAAAAACGCGGACGCGGACGTCCGCGCAACGTTAACTAAGCAAAAAACTTCACCCGGTTTGGTTGGAATTCCCAATAAGCCGTCATTATTTTTCGTAATTAATCTTTCTTTCGAAATTAAATCAAAAAACTCTGTCTCCGGAAAATCTTCTGAATTCCATGAAATAAAACTTTCGTTTTCATCATCCAGATTTGCGACTATTAAAATAGTATCGCTTTCGTTTTCAGTTTGACGCAGCAAAACAATTCCGTTGTGATTTCCATGCTGAATCATCCGAAGTTTCGCGCCGGCAAAAAAAGCCGGTTCTGTCATTAATATTTCATTTAATCTTTTTATAAATTCAATTTGATTGTCTTCTGCTCCCCAATTCAAATCATTCAATTCATGAACATCAATCTTTTCCATTGCAAACCATTCTACCCCGGCTGTAATTCCAAAAGCACCGTTTTGAGAAAAAAGAGCGGCAATGCCTGTTCGTAGTTTTGCGTAACATTTTGATTTTGAAGCGAGCCGGCTGTTATCGTGAGTTTCCGCGAAATGGATTTGCAGGCCTTTTTTTTCTGAACGTGTAATGCAGCGTGGCAAATAATTTTCTATTTGAGAACGATCATAATTTTGAAATAGTTCCGAATAAGCCCAATCTAAATCAGCCTCGGAAAGCAGACCTTCTGTTACAGATATTTTTCCACCCAGACCTTCAAGCATAAAAATTGTATCAGGAAATTCTTCGCGAACTTTTACCGCGATATATTCCCAAACAGATTGAGGTATCATATATCCCGCATCGCATCGGAAACCGTCAACTCCTCTTTGGCACCAGAACAAAAAAACTCCGGCCATCCGTTCCCATAACCCTTTGTGTTTGTAATCAAGTTCCGAAAGATCTTCCCATGTAACTCCCCATGCGCCCGGAGATTTAAAAGTTCCGTCAGAATTCTTTACAAACCATTCGGGGAAATGAATCTGAAGCCACGAAGCCCATCCTGTATGATTTATCGGAATATCCAAAAATATTTTCGCAGAACGTAAATGAATCGCGTCAACTAATTCTTCGAACTGCCGCATTGGAGTTGCACTTGTATCAAATTCAGCATAAGCAGGATTAACATTTTTCAAATCAAGTACAGCGAATGGACTTCCATAAGTACCCATTTTAGCGAAAGAAGTTGGAACAGGATGAATTGGCAGTAATTGAATGTTTTTGAATCCGAGAACGCCGGTTATGTGATCAAGTTCTTTAATAAGATTCCGGAATGTTCCCGGGGATTTTTGCAGCGTGCCTGCCGTTGACATTTGTTCATTTATCGACAAATCCGGCTGGCTGGCAGCCTGTTCAACATTATTAAACTGCCGGATGAAAGCTGTGTAAATTGTATTGGTAGCAATGGTATCTGCAGGCTCAACTTTGATTTTAACGTTATTGCCTTCCGGCCATAAGATTTTTTCGCTGCCTGGTTCTTTAAAAAAAGTCTTTGCGGCAAAAATCCCTGTTTCCAGCAACGGCAAAAATATCGAAAATTCGCATTCGCCGGTTTGAATCATTTTAACGTCATGCCAATCGGCATCCAATAGCGGTTTATCTTTTTCAACACGATCAATAATTTCTTTGCGCCGAATTTTAGCATTGCCGATATTGGTTCGCAAAAATGCTTCGCCATTTTGCGGTGAAGAAAGTTTTAACGAAAAAGAAATCAAATCGCCGCGATTGCGAATAAATTCTTCGTTAGGATCAGGTTTTTGTTTTAATGAAAGCATATTTTATTAATATCTGCATTATTGATTGACATTTTTTGTCGGTGGTAGCCCGCTTCGACTCGAAGTGGGTTGTTGGCGAAAACAAATTCGTGAAAAGTTAGCGAATAAATTTTTAATAAGCATCATGTTTGGAGTCCAAACATAAGCTGTTTAATACGAAATCCCACAATTCTCGTAACGTTACGAATTATAACAGAATAATTATTTGAAGTCAAGGAATAAAGGCGCTTGAATAAACAAGCGCCTTTATATTTAAGTCGAACGCGTCCCCGCGAATGTGGGGCCCAACGTCGAACGTCCAACGTCCAACGTCCAACGTTTGATCATGCTTTTTCTGTAACAACTTTAGTTTTGTCCTGAGTTAAAAGCGAAACAACAATCAAAGTAATAAAACTCAACGGAATTGAAAAAATACCCGGATTACTAAAAGGTATCGGTGAGGTAGCAGGATTTAATCCGTATCTGACATACATACTTGGACTAATCAAGATCAATCCTATTGCTGCAATCATTCCAACAAAAATTGACGCGGCAATTCCTGACTTCGTAGTTTTTTTCCAAAAAAGAACCATTATAATCGCAGGTAGATTTGCTGAAGCGGCAACCGCAAAGGCCCAGCCAACCAGAAATGATACATTCATGCCTTGGAAAATAATTCCCAAAATAATCGCGATAACTCCAACTACAACAGCAGTAAGTTTGGCGATGCGCACTTGATGTTTCTCATCTTTAACATAACTTGAGAAACGGGATAAAATATCATGCGCTACAGCTCCTGAGGCGGCGATTATTAAACCGCTGACAGTTCCCAGAACGGTTGCAAAAGCGATTGATGAAATCATTGAGAACAAAAATACGCCGAATGATTTTGCGAGAAGCGGAGCTGACATATTACTGGTTGTAACGTTTAATACTCCGTTTGCCATTGCGCCTAATCCCATAAATAAAGTCAGTACATAGAAGAAGGCTATTGCGGCAATCGCAACGATAGTAGATTTTCGCGCGCACGCCGGTGTTTTAACTGTATAATAACGAATCAAAATATGAGGTAAAGCTGCTGTACCGAAAAACAAGGCGAGCATTAAAGAGATAAAATCTAATTTTTGCCATGGTGTACCTTCAACTTTAAATTTTACACCGGGGCGCATAAATTTATTACCCGGTGTGTTCACGGGATAATATATATTAACCTGGTCACCGCCAACAGTAAACTTTTCTTTTTCCCAGCGTTTAACAATAGTGTCTTTAGATGAAAAATCTGATAAAAATTCAAAAGGTCCAACCGGTCCGCTCTTAGCTTCTTCACCTGTTTTTCCATCAATTTTTTCGAGATTTCCAACTTGCCGCAATTTATTTTCTTTTGAAGCAATTGCACCATTAACCCAGTTCCGCCCATCGGAAGTTTTAACTGCAGACTGTGATTCCTTTAAAACAATGGTGCCGTCTTCGGGTGAATCTTTAAACCACCAATTTGTAATTCCTTCTTTTGAAAGCTCAGCAAATGTATGTCCGTGATGACTAACCTGCCGCAAGAATTTATATGACGGATCTGCCGGCATTACATTTTCGCCTTCCATTGAAGCTTCAATTAGCGCGTATTTGTAAAAAGGTACATCGCCATGTTGATCCGGTTCGGTAGTTAATCCGCGTTGAAAAAGCGCGATGCAAAGAATTGTTGAAAAAGTAATCAGCAATGCTCCCTTTAAAAACTGAACATAAGTGGTCGAAGCCATTCCCGCAGAGGCAACAATAGTAATTACAATTGCTCCAACCATAATAACACCAACATAATGAGGCAAACCTAAGAGGGGAGTAACCAAAACACCTGCGCCAACCATTTGAGGTATTAAATAAAATACCGAAACTACTAATGTACTGATTGCAGCAGCAAGACGAATTCGCTTGGATTTAAATTTTGAATCAAGCGCGTCTGCAAAAGTGTATTTTCCCAGCCGCTTCATTGGTTCAGCAACAACAAATAACGCGACAACCCATCCCGCAAGATATCCTATTGAATATAGAAATCCGTCATAACCGACAATAGCGATCATCCCGCAGATTCCTAGAAAAGACGCTGCGGACAAATAATCTCCTGCAAAAGCGATTCCGTTTACAGACCAGTGGATTTCACCTCCTGCGGCGAAATAACCTTTAGCTGATTGAGTTTTTTTAGCGAAATAGAAGGAGAGATATAAAACAATCCCGACAAAAAATACAAATAAAATTACAGGTAAAATTTCCATTATTTGCCTCCTTCTTCAGGCAGATTATTCACACGATTTTCTTCTCGTGTACACATTGCGTTATAAATCAATGCCAACACTAACGCCAATATAATCAATCCGAAGCCATAAACAACCGCTAAATTTAAACCGGCAAAAATAACTTTTTCCATTAATACCGGCTTGGTAACGTTGATAACGACAAATCCGGCATAAATCAGACTGTACAACGCAAACATATACAAACCGATACGTGTCTTGTAGCCAGATGCATGGTCCGGACCTGAATCTGCTGCAGGTTCATGTAACATAATGTTCTCCTCTATATAAATATTAAAATACAATTAAATTATCAAAATAAGGTGAAAATTATACAGTATTCCTTTATAAAAAGCAATATGAAGAAATTGATATGATATTGACATTTTTTAAAACAAAACATATAATATGCGCAATTGTAAAAAAAATGAAAAATTAATAATTTAAGGATTAAAACATGAAAAAAATTCTGACAGCAATAATTATTTTCGCTTTGATATCAACAGCTTTCGCCGTAGAAGTTAAAACTGAAGTGAAAATACAAGCCGCAAAAATTAAACCGGGAACAGCGCCTTTGGTTAAACCGGGAAAAAACCCCTTCCGCGATGGAGAACTTTACTATAACGCTATGCCCTCAACTCCGGCACAGGGAACAGCGGTAAAAGTTATTGAAACTCATGATGATATGGATTATATTTGTAGAATTTATGAACTGTCGACACCGGGGATAGTTTATGAAATTAAAGAACTGCTGCGCCCGACAATTGACAAAGAAAATGGTAAAATATTATCTATCTGTAATGCCGATACTTTAAAGCAGTATTTAATTGTAACAGCGCCAATTTTTCAGTTTTCATATATAGAAGATGTTATTTTTTCTTTAGATCAACCGGGTACAAGAGCTGTAAAGTCAGGCTCAAAATACCTCGTTTATGAATGTAAAAACAGACTCGCTTCTGAACTTGTAGAATTATTGGAAGGAACACTCCTCAGTGGATATGGTGATTTAGTAATTGATGACACTGTCAATAAAATAATTATTAAAGATTCTCCAAGTTGGATTGAACATTCGGCAAATTATCTTCCTATGTTTGACATATCGCCGAAAATGGTAAGAGTTGAAGCTGAAATTATTGAGATCGAAGCCGGTGAAAATTTCAATTTCGGTTTGGCGCTTGAAGCATGGAAAGAAGCTCTCCCGGAAGAAGTTAATATGGATATTGATTGGCATGAAGATAAAAATGGCGGTGGAGGCGGACCAAGCGGCTGGGGACGTTCTATCGCTCAGGCTGTACGCATCAATGGCATGCGTCCTAAAGCAATGGCGAATTTCATTAATTACCTTGTAAAAACCGGCAATGCTAAAGTTATATCGACACCGACGATTGTTGCAAGAAACGGTAAAATTGGTATAATTGCTTCACGTGACACAATAAGTTACACTTCGTATTCATCGCCTGAAGAACCTCTTAACAAACAGACTGAAGCAGGACTTGTGCTTAGTATCAAACCGATTATTGCAAGCCAGACTATTACACTTGATATTACCGCCACTATTGACAGCCTTATAGGTTATGCAGATTCAGGAGATCCTATTATCAACAGCCGCAGAACTACTGCTGACGTAGTCCTTAAAGACGGTGAATTGTTCGCTCTTTCAGGATTGAGAAAAGACCTGATTTCAAAGTCGAATTCCGGTGTTCCGATTCTTCAAAAAATTCCTTTACTCGGTTATTTTTTCAGGCACGAAATTGATGTAAAATCAACAAAAGAAATTGTTATTTTCTTAACACCTAAAAGAGTTACTTCCTCAACAAGTGTAGAAGAAAGAGAAAGAGAAATTCTTAGAGCAGCAAAATCTGATATTAACCAACCGCCAAAATCAGGTACCGAAAAATTTCTTGACAGAGT
>JAUVKG010000395.1 GCA_030596365.1 Chlamydiota bacterium
TTAACAGCTTCTTTAACAAGTTCAGGTTTTTTATGAGCTGAAGTGCCGAGGATAACTCTTTTTGCTCCCGCTTTAAGGCATACTTCGATATCTGCTAATTCACGGATACCGCCGCCGATTTCTATATTTAATCCGGTAGCATTGATAATTTTCTGAACGATTTTTGTATGCCGGCGTTCACCTGAGAAAGCGCCATCGAGATCGATAACGTGAATCCATTTCGTGCCGGCGTTTTTAAAAGAAATCGCTACATCAACCGGATTATCACTGTAAACGGTTTCCCGGTTGGCATCGCCTTGAACAAGACGAACACATTTTCCATTTTTAAGGTCAATTGCTGGGAGAATTATCATTAGTTATCAGTTATCAATTATTAGTTATCAGTTATCAGGTGTCAGGTGTCAGTTATTAGTAATCAACTACCAGCTACCAACTATTTCAACAAAATTTTCTAAAAGTTTAAGTCCTGTTTTCTGGCTTTTTTCAGGATGGAACTGCGTAGCGAAAATATTGTTTTTTTGTATAAATGAGCAATACTTTATTCCGTAATCAGTTTCACCTAAAATAATTTCCGCGTTTTCCGGTTCAACGTAATAAGAGTGTACGAAATAAAAATAATTGTTATTTGGAATATCATTAAAAATTGGATTTCTTGATTTTTGCTCAACCTGATTCCATCCCATTTGAGGAACTTTTAATGCCGGATCTTTCGGTTTGAAAAGCTTCACCTTGCCTTTGAAAACGCCAAGTCCGGGAATACCGGGAGCTTCTTCGCTTTCTTCCATCAATAATTGCATCCCAACGCAAATTCCAAAAAAAAGTTTTCCGCTGCTTATCCATTTTAAAGTTAATTTATCAAAACCGTGCTCCCTGCATTTTTCAGCACAATCACCGAAATTACCAACACCCGGCAAGACAAGCGCGGAATACTTATCCATTTTAGTTGGTTTGGTGATTATATCAACATCAGCGCCCGCGTGTTCAAGAGCTTTTGACACACTGTGTAGGTTTCCCATTTCGTAATCAAGTAGAGCGATTTTGGGAATTTTTGATTTCGCGTTAGCGCCCTGCGTATGCTGGGGTAGATTTTTAATTTTCGATTTAAATATAAGCAAAATTATTTATTTTAAGAATAACCGTTAATATATTTATGCAAAATACTGGAAATAAATGTTTGATAAGGTAATCCTTCCTGTAAGGCTTTCTTTTGAAAACGGACTAAATCTCGTTCGCTCATTCTAATATTAACCCTTTTGTTTTTCCGTAAAGTATTTTTTGCTATTTCTTTATAACGAAGCGATTCATTTTTGAAATCAGTAATTTGTTGCCATTCACCTTTTTCAACAGAATCTAATAATTCTTTTTCTTCATTAGTAAGTTTCATTTTGAGCTACCTCTTAAATACAGTTTTGTCATTTTTCTGCTTGGTATAATTGTTTTGAGAAAAATAACGTTGCCATTTTTTACGAATGGAATAATATAAGCATATTTTTCTATATTTACAATAAAAATTTTCTGCCCGGAATATTGTTTTTGGTTTGGATGCTCAATAGTGTTGAGTAACCCATCGTGATTCATATGGTAAACAACATCTTCGAACGTAACATTGCGTTCCAATTTTAGCAGTATATTCTTTTCAGTATTCCAATCGAAAATTTCCATGAGTTTATTATATCACATTGTGTGCATTTTGTCAACAAAACATTTCCGGCAATAATTAAATCATCCTGATTATTTAAGCTTCCTGACATGTAGAAAAGAAGTTCTTCCTGATTCTCCGGGTGCTCCTGCAATCAGAACATAATTATCACCGGCCTTTCCACAATTTGATTCAAGTACTTTTTTGTCGGCGAGGTTTACCATCCGCTTAAGCGTTTTACATTCCGGAACGGTAATGGTTTTAATATTCCAATAAACCATAAGCTGCCGTGCGACATCAACATTTGTACAAAAAGCAAGAATGGGTCGTTTGGGCCTGAAACTTGCCACTTTAATCGCCGAATTGCCCGAATAAGTAAAAACAACAACACATGACGCGTTGATCTCTTCAGCCGTATCGCTTGCTGCTGATGCAATTGCGTATGTTGTATTTGATTTCATATCACAATGACGGGGATTATAAATATGACTGTACTCAGCATTACGGGCAATTAAATCGAGTGCTTTTACCGATTCAACAGGGAATTTACCAAAAGCGGTTTCTTCGGAGAGCATAACTCCGTCAGTTCCATCGAAAATCGCGTTAGCGACATCGCTTGCTTCGGCTCTTGTGGGAATTGTTGCGTGAGTCATTGACTCAAGCATTTGAGTAGCAGTAATAACCGGCTTACCAATTTTATTTGCGAGGTGAATCATTTCTTTTTGAACTACCGGAACTCTGGAAATACTTAACTCTACACCGAGATCACCACGAGCAACCATAACACCATCAGTGGCGTCTAAAATCCCGGTTAAGTTTGCAACGGCTTCCGGTTTTTCAACTTTAGCGATAATTTTCGGTGGAATTAACGTAGGTAATTTTTTTAACGAAGAGCGAAGTTTTGTGATTCTCGCGCGAAGTTTTATGATGTCTTTTGCTTCCCTTACAAAAGAAAGAGCAATCCAATCAACTCCATGCTCAACTCCAAATTTTAAGTCTTTAATATCTTTCGGAGTAAGAGACGGAACAGACATTTTAACTCCGGGCAAATTTACTCCTTTGCGGGGATTAAGTTCACCGCCATGGATTATTTCGCATAAAACTTCAGTCTTACTTTTCTTGATGACCTGAAGCGCTATAGTTCCATCAGCGATTAATACAGGGTCACCGGGTTTCACTTCATTAGGAAGATTTTTATAATCAACATAGAATTTTTCGGCAGTTCCAAAACAAGGTTCTGTTGTCAGTGTAACAGCAGCACCATTAACCAAATTCACCGGTCCGCCGCCTTTCAATTCGCCGACGCGAAGTTTCGGGCCCTGCAAATCCTGAAGGATGGCAATTGTTTTACCTGTTTCTTTTTCAACTTTTCTGATA
>JAUVKG010000228.1 GCA_030596365.1 Chlamydiota bacterium
TCACGACTGCTGCACTTTGTTTCTCGGTTCAAAAGATAAATTTAAAGAATATTTCGGTGATCGTCCGAGTTCGTCTTTTAATTCCGCGGGTTATCTTGAACACGGCGGTGATTATATTCACGAAGCGGAAACTATCATAAAAAAAACGGGGCTGGATAAAGAATATAACGATCTTGTAAAAGAGTATGGAGAAGATAACGCGAAATTTATCTGGGAGACTTTGCACACTCAACAGGACGCGGCGGAAAAAGACCACAAATTGTTTTTTATAGAAGTTCCGGAATTTGAGCACCTTGGTTATGCAGAGAAATGTAAAAAAACAGCGTTGACTGAAAATAAAGAATTCGTTAAACTCGAAGGGAATATTCGTCTTATAAAAAAACTCGTCTATGGTGAGTGGAATGATGATGAATTTTTAATAGTAGGCCGGGGTGAAGAAACAATGGGTGTGTATGATTTGGAAAAAATAATAACCACGAAATAAATTGACCTAATTTCTAATTAACCTAATTAACCTAAATAATGAACAAACTAAGAAAAGACCAATTGTTTGGTGTTTGTTTATTGTAAATTGGGATTTCCTTAGAGCAATTAGAAATTAGAGCAATTAGAAATTGGAAACTGATTTACCAAAAAATATAAAAATATGCTTAATATTAATAAAGCCCCTTTCATCGTTGGAGTTTTAAATCCAAAATCCTTTGATGATGAAATAAATTACCTGATATATAATCAACCCGATATTATTGAGTACAGAGCTGATTTGAATGATGTCATTAATGTTGACATAATCAAATCTCATCTTAAAAAAATATCGGGTGAACTGACTTTACCTTTGCTTTTTACATTACGCGATAAAAGTGAAGGTGGAAATTTTTACGGAACAGATGAACAGAGAAATATAATCTATTCTGAAATACTTGATCTTGTAGATGCAATTGACATTGAATCATCCCTTGCCGAATCTTCAAATAATGTCATCAAAACCGCACACTCAAAAAATATTAAAGTGGTCTTATCTTATCATAATTTCGAAAAGACACCGGAACTTTCTTCGCTTTATAAAATCGTTGATAAATGCTTTGAAAGAGGAGCTGATATTGCTAAAATCGCAACAATGTGCAAAACTAAAAAAGAAGCCGAACAACTGATCTCTTTGACTGTAAAACATGATAATATTGCCGCAGTAGGTATGGGAAAATACGGACGATTAACAAGAATCTCAGCTCCGGCTTCCGGCTCAATATTAACTTATGCTTTTACTGACAGCAAGGACAGTCCTGTTCCCGGCCAATTTACAATTGAAGAATTAAAATCGGCGTGGAAATCAGCGGGGATAATCCGTAATCCGTAATCGGTATTCGGTATTCGGTGATCCGTGGTCCGAATCAAACAGAGAAATAATTAACAAGAAAAAAGCACTCGAAAAAAAACAATGTTCAAAAACATGAAAAATAAATTTTTTTCGATATAGGAGTATATCGAAATCAATTTCCTCCGAGCGCAAAAATTTACATAAATTGGCGCGACAATCCATTAATCCAATATTCAATTATGAAAATGAAAACTATATCTATTATCTTCCTTTTACTTTTATTCGGTTGTTCCGGAACTACAAAACAAACTCCTGAAAAAAATCCTTTACCGGGAAAAAACACTTCAATTTCTGATGAACAAAAATTAATAAATCAGATTTCTGATGAAAATGACGGAGTGGCAATGAAGGCAATTAGTATCCTCGGAAGACAGGATGACGCATCAAAGGCTGTTATTCAAAAATATGAAGATATGTTTCGCAATTGTAAAAATAATAGCAGAATCGAAGATTTGTTAGACGCGATTTATCTGTACGAAAATCAAATAGATTTTTTGCCCGGGCTTGAAATTTGTTTAAACAGCGCTAATGAAGATATACGTGAAGAAGCAATAGATATTATCGGTGGCATAGAGGAAAAAGAAGCGATTGATGCCTTAATAAAAGCATTATCAAACAAATATTCCAATGTTAGTGAAGAAGCTCAATATTCTCTTGAACTTTTAACTGATAAAGAGTTTAAAAGTCAGCTGCAATGGAAAACGTGGTGGAAAAAGAACCGCAGGAATTTCCAGTTTTAAACACGAAAAAATAGAGACACGGATTTCACGAATTTTCACGAATAAATATTTTTTATAGACAGCAACGAAGCAACGCTGCACTCACGTTCGTCATTTCAACCAATAATAAACATTGTATTAATAAATAAAATTTGTTTTAATTCGTGTCTATTGGTGTTCATTCGTGGTAAAAAAAATTGTGTTTTCTTTCGTGCTTTTCGTGGTTAATAACCAAAATATCTAATCGTTCCCATTATCCATTCTTCTTTCATAAATTCCACGCGTCCAATAAGAAGGGAAACACGAGCCATGATCGTAAAAGCAAACGAAGCTCCGAAACCTATCATCAAGTAAGCTATGCCGATTTTTGTTAATCCACGAGAGAAAGGGTCTGTTTTTTTCAACGAGAAAAAGAAATAATATAAGACGCTTAAAATCCCTACAATTAAAGAAATATTTCCAAAAGTCTTTGCCCAGTCGATTGAACCGGAAACAGTGTGAACAACCGGAATAATTGAAGCCTGAATTTGCCCGAGAATTTGTGTTTGAAAATTCAGAGGCATTGCCATTCCAACACCAATACCAAGTAAATAAGCCATAGGGTATCTTGAAACCCATGCATGCTTAGGAGAAAAGCGCGATAGGAAAAGCAATCCGAGCAGCAATGAAAAAATAATATAAGCGACCCAAAGATTTCTGGAAAGCGAAACGGTTTTGTAACTTTTTATATATTTTTCAGTTGATTTTTCTAACGCAAAAATATTTTTCATATTTAAAGTAGAATTATTTAACGCGTTTTGTAAAGCCATAGCGACTTGCTTTTGATCAGCAAGGTCAAGCGAGGATCGTCCAAGTGTTTCATTCATCAGAATAAAGAAACCGTTTTCGTTGAACGGAATTTGTTCAACGGCGGCAAGTTGGAGATCATTTGTTGGTTTGTTTGAACTGACAAAATAATTAATTTCAGCAACTATAGTATTAGTAACAGCTGATTTATCAACTTTCAGGTTATGCACATATTTAATTAACGGCTTCTCAATTTTAGGTTTAATACCGTTTTGATAAGTCAGAACTATAAAGTAACCAACGCTGACACCGACAAAAATTGCTTCGGTAAGTTTAAACATAAAATTATCTTTTATGAGAAATGAGAAAACGCAAAAAGTAAGCAATGCGGCTACCCAAATGCCGGTAAGATCTATAAAAGTATCAGGTGTCATATTATTTCCTTCTTTTTCTGAATTTACTTACAAAAAATTCAATGTTTCCAATTATAATAAGCAAAATGGCAAGTGCATGAGCGTAAAGTTGTGAACGCATACCTTTAATCCCACTGCCGAGAGCTTTTAGTTCGGTTTCGTATTCTGCCGCGCCGCGCAATCCGGCAAGCAGGCCTGCAATTTGTTTTGATTGAATGTAAGGGTAATAATCTGCTGCTGAAACAGCTGTCATTCCAAGCCCGACACTTCTTCCAAATTTAGTCTTGGCTACGTTGATCCATATTTCAGGCATCCCGACATATCCGGAAAGGAGAATAACATCTTCAATATCTCCGTAATTATTAATTCCTTTCATAATAGGTAAAGTGTTTAGGTCATTCCCGGCATAATCACTTTCGTATGCTGAGATAATGCTTTCACCCATTTGCATATAAACCATAAATGGGTTTGGCCGGTAGCCGAGAAAAACGTAATCGTTTCCTGCTTTTTGTGGTTGGAAATTATCGGATGACTCGTGCGCGGTTTCTTCAATAATATTTTGAGCAAGCTGTGCTGAAATAACATTGTAGCCGACATTACCAAGTACTTTCACGCCATTCTTGAAAGCGTGGCGAAGAAGTGATATTGCCATCGGTTTAAGCTCGGGAGCTGTGCTCGGATCAAAATCAAAGCAGATTAAAATAACCCCGTTCGTGTTAAGCTTTAATCTCGCTAAGTGTTCACTAAGCTCGCGGATTTTTTTATCATCTTTTTTTTCTTTTGCCTCTTTCAGCTTTTCTTCAACTTCGATTATACTTTTCCGGCGCTTTTCCGGAATGGACTCAACTGAATTGTAAAGTCCTTTTGTTGCAGAAGAAACGTTTAAAGTCATCGGCTTGTCCGAAAACATTCCGGCGAAAACAGCCAAAAAAGCTGCGCTGTAAATTATCGCGCGATAATTCCTTTCCCACCATGATTTTTTGGGAGGAATAAAAGTCGAACTTTCTTTATTATTTTTATCGTTCATATTAAAGTCTAAAGGTCTAAAGTTTAAAGTTTAAAGGTCGGAGAACCACCCCGGCCCTTCGTGCCACCCCACCTTGGTAAGGAGGGGAGTTTTACTGGTTACTGATTACTTCTGAATCACAATTGAAATTTTGGATTTGATTTTTGTAATTTATTTGTAATTTATTATTTGATGTTTGTTATTTTCTTCATTCTAACTTACCCCTGTCCTCCCATATATGGGCGTTCGATACCAAAAATAATTTTTATACTTGTTGCTAATCCGCCAAGAGCGATGCCGATAATAATTCCTCGTTTAGCGGCTGTGTTTGGAAAATCGAGAATTATGCTTTTTAAATATTCGAAAGTCGAGATATCTTTTATTGTGCCGCAGGCAATGTACTTACCTACAATGGGAATTTGCTCAATCGGAACTTGCCCTAATAACACGATAATTGCCGCGAGAAGCAGCAAACCGGCTTCCCATGATTTAATTCGTACAGCTCTGTAAGCTGCTGACATTATGTAAAATGCAAGCAGCGAGAAAGTAGTTGCCGAAAGCGGTAGGAAAATGTAATTATAAAACCAGTCAAACATTGGAACTGATTTTTTATTAACAGGAATCTTTTTACCTGCTAAAACTGTATTTGTAAAAGTCGATTCAGTTTGAAAACCAAATAATGTGTGAGTAGTCGCAACAAATAAATTCGTTTCGCCGGCAATGTTGATCTTTGCAACAGTCGGACTTTTAATTTTAATATCGTTAGAAGGGATCAGACCAATTGTTGCCACCACAACCACACAGGATAGAGTTATCAAACTAAAACCCCAACCCGGCATTTTTCTTTTTATTTTGTTTCCATGCATATGAACCAAACTTGCAATTCCAATTGCAAGAGCGAAAACGCCGACAATTTGTGTTGAATTGCCTACC
>JAUVKG010000098.1 GCA_030596365.1 Chlamydiota bacterium
GCAATTCCGGCAGCGAGAGTTGAACGTTTTTTCGCGTAATAAGAATCTCCAACCAGGTCACCGTCAATTTCACAATTCAGTCTTTTTGATCCATTGGCGGCATCGTCATGCGACTCAGAATATTTAACAGTAGAAAACGCGCGACCGTTTTCATAAGACTGCAGGCAGTTTTGCAGAATTGTCATATTACGGTCAGCATCATTCACAATTTTCATCTGGTCGCGAATATTGTCAACAAAATAATCATTCCATTGAGAATCAAAACCAAGACCGCTTCCGCCTTTGTCGGTCACTCCCGACCATCTGTGCAGATCTTCTGCAACAATAACAGCGTCAGGCTGGAGCGTATCCATTGTGCTGTTTAGCGAGCGAAGAAAAGGATACGTTTCAGAAATATTCCCATCCCCGCCGTTATTGACTGTTCTCATATTTATAGTTGAATCCATTCTTATTCCGTCGCAGTTCATTTCATCGAGCCAGAAAAGGACATTTTGAGTAAGATAATTAGTAACTTCCGGACGTGAATAATTCGGCTTGTTTTTTCCCCAGGGAGAGTACCATCTTTCCGGTGGAACTCCTTCCCAGTCATAATAAAAAATTCCGCCGTGCTGCGCGGTTTCGTTATCAATAGTACACTTATGCGATCCTTTGCTCCATTTATCCCATGTCCAGAGCACGTTTCCTTCTATGTGATTGTAAACTACATCAATGTAAACCGCAATCCCATAATTATGAAGAACGTCTACCATATTTTTGAATTCATCGTATCCACCATAAGACTTTTCGAGAGCGTAAATTCCGATAGGATTGTAGCCCCAGGAAGTAGCTGTGCCGAACTGCGCGGGCGGCATAAGTTCAACAGCGTTGATACCAAGTTGGTTAAAATATTCCGCTTTTGCAGCGATATCAGAAAAATCTCCGCCACTGTAAGTTCCAACATGAAGTTCGTAAAGAACAGTTTCCGCATCGGATGGGCGGGAAAAAGCTGACCATGAAAAAGTTGTGTCTTTTAGGATAGAATTATCGCTTCCGCCAAGTTGCCTGGACCAGGGATCAGGTCGCCAGTAATCTCCGTCAACGACAAATTTATATTCGGAATTAAAATTTATATTACTGATAAAAAGTGACCAGAAGTTTGTGGAAATATCGCCAGGAGCAAGGGGAGTGTTATTCATGTTCCAGGAATTAAACTCTCCTGCCAGAGCAACAGAATCGGCATGTGGCGCCCAGATTCTGAATGAAGTTCCACCGTTAGTTGAGATTGGCCCCATGTGGCTTGTGAACGGGCTTGGTGCTGTGGCGGAAACGAAAGCAGCAGTAGCAACAACGATAAGAAAAGATGGGATAATTTTAATTTTTTTCATAATTTTAATTTTAGGTTTTTTACCGCGTAGCGGTTTCGGCATATAGCCCCGATTTTCAAATCGGGGTAACAAATTTATTATAATTGTTCCGCCCTGAAAGGGTGGTGGAATTTAATCTACAAATAACGTTCATCATATCCAATGTATGGTTTGAATTTTATCCCCACATTCCCCGTATTAAAATACGGGGTTATACGCCATTGCCGCATTCGCGGCATTTTATCATTGATAAATAATAAATGATAAATGATAAATAATAAATAAATCCCGGTTCCGGGATTACCACAATCCATTCACCGGCTTTTGAACTGTCAAAAGTTTCGTACATTCCGTCGGTTAATCCATAAACAATATTTGTTGAATGATAGGTAAATCTATAGGCATAAAGAAATTTTCCAGCTTCCATTGTTGGAGAAAGCTGGCATTGAAACTCGTTGTAAGTTCCGTAGGTTGTGTTATACTGTGCTTCTGTCCAGGTGAAAGAGTCGAAATTAGTTCCATAACCGACATAAACATCAAGATTATCCGCAGGTGTATTGCTTGATGTTTTTCCGGGAATATAAACCCTTCCGTAAATGAGTTCCGGTGATTCTGCCGGAGCAGTAATAATTTCAAAAGGGTGTTGAAGTTTTGCATCTAAGATTCTGTCTTCAAGAGGAAGAACTGTCCAGATGCCCGCGTCAGAAATATTAACAGTATCTTCCGGCCCGCCGGAAATGGTTCCATAAACCCATTCACTTCCCTGTGGAGTATATTTAAATCTGAAAGCGTAATAAAAAATTCCGGTTTGATATTCCGCCGCAAAAACAGTTTTGTATTCGTCAATGTCATTCTCTTTGTCGTATGCAAATTGCGCGTTAAACCAGATCCAGTTGTCAACCGGATCATCTACGCGACCGTAACCAAGCTGAGCGGTAATTTCCGAAATTTCTCCTGTCGCCGAAGTTTTTCCGGGCACTCTTACCTGACCGTAAATAGTATCACCGGGCGGCAGTGTAGAACGTGAAGAAATAGAGTATGGCCATTGCAAATTACACCAGTCAATTTTATCTTCGGCTACTTTTATGTGAACAGTTTCTGCGTCTGCCATTAATCCGTCAAAAGCGCGGAAGGTTACATAATGATCGCCGAGATCAGCAAGAATTGTCTGCCAGGTAAAAATTCCTGAAGTATCATTGGTAACAAATGTCGCACCGGGAGGCAAATCTTTAACAAGAAGTTGTGGCTCTGTTCCATCTTCATCTGTTGCGGTTACGGTAAAAGAAAGTTCTTCACCTGCAACAACAGTTTTCGGACCGATGTAATTCAAAACCGGTGAGTAATTGAAATTTGTAATCAGAGGAATTGTAATAGTGAGATGCTGGTTGCCGGGAATTAGGTCATACCGCGCCTCCGCACATTCGCCGCCATCGTAGGAAGAAGAATTATTTATTGGCGGAAGGCTTTGATTAGAAAAATATTTTCCTGAGTTATCAATTTCTACAACTTGTACTTTTACAAAATTTGTTTTTACGTTTAATTTTGAATAAGTGAAGGCTAGTTCAACACCCGTATCAGCAGAGGAAGCAAAATTCAGATTTGTATCAATTGGCTCAAGTTTAAAGCCTATCATATAATCGGAAGAATATAAAGTCCCAAAATTATTAACCGGTTCTTTTAGTTCACCGAGATAGTCGTTATTCCCGCCGTCAATTAATTTACTGAAATCTGCCCAGGAAGTTCCAGCGGGTTGAGATTGTTCAAGTCCGATAATAAAGGCATAATCCGGTGTAAAATTTGTGTCAAAAGTCATTCCGGACATATTTTGTGCTCTTGAGCTTATCGTGTCAATCTCCGGCATAATATTTGTACCGGAATCAGGATCGGTGTCAAAAAGAATTGCTATACCATTATTTCCATTCCCACTATCGAATTTTACAACACCGGAAAGCCCGAGAATAAGTTGTTGTGAATTCGTTATAATTCGCAATCCGGCAAGATAATCGTTAGTTCCCCAATCACTTCTTGGCGGAGTATTTTGGAAAGTTGAAGTAAGGGCCCCGGAAAAATCCGCCACAATGTTCATACCGTCAAAAACAATATTAGTTTCCATTCCCTGCGGAGAAATATATAAACCAACTTCCTGCGTGGAAGAAAGACCGGTAGAATCTTCAGCATAAAAATTTAAATAATATTGGCCGACATCACTTTCACTTGTATCCCAATTATATTGACCATTACCCGAACCAAGATCGGTAAAATTTGCGGAATCGCTGCAGGAAAGCGTAATTGAATGGCCGTCAATATCGTAAGCGGCAACTAAAAAAGCAGCATTATCACCTGCAACGAAAGATTTATCAGGAGTATAATTCCAAACCGGCGCGTGATTAATTTCTATTCCTGTATCAATTCCAAATTGAATAAACTGGTTTCCGGATACTTGAGAATAATCTTTGTCTTTAGTCAAACCATTTGCAGCGTTTGAAGATGTGTTTCCCGCGACTCCGGGTAGAGACTGATTTGCCGATCTGCTGCCGGAATAGCTTGTAAGCAAAACCTGAATTTTCAAGTTAGTGGTAAAAATATCCCAGATGGAATATGGTGCGACAATTTCAAGACCGAATTGAAAACTTTCTGCAGCACTGCCTGATAATTCGCCTGCAGGTTCAGCGTTGTAAAAACCGACTTCCCACGTGCTGTTTGAGAACTGGCTCGCCCCGGAAGCAAAACCGGAAATTGCGCCGAGATAATCGTTATTGTTATTTAAAATGCTACTGTAATCGAGATACGCTTTTTTAGGATTAGGACCTTTTTCAGGTTTTAACACAAAAGCATGATCGGGCTTGAAATTTGAGTCAAATGTCATTCCCGCCATGTTCTTGATCACTTCAGTGCAGCCACCGAGAAGAGGTAGTACATTTGTACCCATAGCCGCGTCTGTATCAAGCAAAATCACAATAGCAGAATCCTGTCCCGCGGAACCGGAAACACTTATGTGCATTTTATTGTTTTGATTTGTGTAAACACGGACAGCGGCAAGAGTGTCCCATTCCGTCCAGTCAGTTTCAGTGTCCTGAACAGCGGAAGCGAGCGGACCGGCAAAATTCGTGTCAACATCATTTGGAATATATGCACCGTTTATCCAACCTGATTCCGTGAAATGCAAAAGCTGGGTTTTGGTAATCGAAGCCGAAAGTTCGGTTACGTTGTCCTGTTGAAGATAACACGAAAGTTTAACATTATATGGACCGGGATTTGTAATAAGTAACGAAGGGTTGGGATCAGGCTGAATCGTTTCCGCGTATCCGCCTGGAGCGGTAATATCCCATCGGTACCATCTTGGCAAGCTTGTGCATCGATTATATAATCTTACAACGCGGGGAAGAATTCCGTTAGTTTCACTTACGACAAAATCAGCAGTTGGCGCGGGAAGTTTGTTGAGGGCATAAATATTTACGGAGTAAGGTCCAATAAAAAATTTACCGTTATTTACATGCGTTTTTGCTTCTTCGTTTATGCCGCCACCGCCAAAACTGTCATCATAACATTTTCTGTTTGAAGTATATTGAAGATACCAGTCCCAATTTAAAAAAGGATTTGAACCGGAGTTAAGATCATAATCTGTCCATGAATCATTAGAACAATTTATGATAACAAGTACATCATCAGCGCCGCCGCCGTCATAATATCTTGTAAAAGCGACTACTTTATCGCTATTATTTATATGAAAAAAGTTACAGCCCGATCCTGTTAGACCTTTTGTATTTCCATACAAATTTCTGCGGCAGTGAATTAAACCGCGGTAACATTCATTTATACCGCCGTAAGTGTTCAAGCGCGACCAGTCAAGAGGGATTTCATCACTGAACCATTTATCCATTAAAATTTCATCACCCTGGAACATCATCGGAATTCCAACAGAGCTCATAACAATTCCTGCAGCCATAGTAACGCGTTTTTTTGCCCAGTAGCTATTTCCATCAGGGAAATCTATTTCAACATTTAAACGCATTTTCCCATTCGCGTTTTCATCGTGGCAACTTACATATTTTATTAGCGCAGTGTCACGATTGTTGTTCACTTCCGTCACATGATCGCGGACGCTGTACATATCACGATTTGCATCACTTGGTTCTTTTGAAAGCCATCGGCACCAATGAACAAAAGGATTATCCCACTGCGTGTCAAAACCGCATCCGTCACCTTCTCCTTTTTGCGGACGGGTTGTGATATATTCGTCGTCCTGCGTGTCTTCAGCAAGCATAAGCGCGTCTGCTGGTCTGTCCGCGTTAAACCATCGCAGTAACGAATTACCGGCAGGAATCGGTTCAAGCTTGTCCCAGTGAAGATGACGAATAGTAATGGTTGAATCTGCCCGCAGCCCATCGGCATGAAGTTCGTTCAGCCAGTAAAGAATATTGTTGCGAATAAAATATCTGACTTCCGGCTTGCTGAAATTCGGACGGTTATGACCCCAAAAAGTATGCCATGGATTCCATGGCGCTGCTTCATCACCGGATCCTTCCGGCATTTGACTGTAATAAAACATCCCGCCGTCTTCCGGGATATATTGATTACATTTTCCGCAAAGATAACCTGGCGGATATTTGTTATATTTTCCATTCCACTGCCAAATAAAATCTCCGCCGCCGGTGTGATTATAAACTACATCGTTCAGCACGGCAATTCCATTAGAATGGAGTGCGTTAACCATTTTTTTCCAGGCATGAAACCCGCCATAAGAACTTTCCGGTGCGTAAAAGCCTTCGGGATTATAGCCCCATGAAAGTTCACCGCCAAATTCTGCCGATGGCATTAATTGAATAGCGTTTATTCCGAGATGTTTTAAATAATCTATATTTTCTGCAATGCCGGCAAACCCGTCTCCAAAAGTTCCGGGATGAAGTTCGTAAAGAACCATTTCATTGAATCCCGGTCGCGTGAATGGTATCCAGTCATCACCAATATCAATAACTTCCGCACCGCCTTTTCCCCAATCAACATTTTTTGCCCATGGGTCGAGTTTGGTAACTTTTGTGCCTTCGTCATTAATAATAATGTATTTATAAAATTCGCCGGTAAGAATTCCGTCTATAGCAATTGACCAATAAGGACCTCCATAACCTGAACCAAAAGAGGTATCCGGAACAAGCGGCAGATTTGTTTGGTTCCAGTTATTAAAAGTTCCCGTTAGAAAAATGTTAGAACATTCAGGTCCCCAAACTCGAAAGGAAGTAGATGTGCCGATAACTTCCGCACCAAAATGATTTACAAATGGACTTGGCGCAGTGAAAGTCAGAGCAATCACTGAAGCAGCGATCACTAATGAAGTAAAACAAATTTTAAAGATTTTATTTTTCATTATTACTGTGGTTTGTCTATATATAAATATTATATCATATTTTGGAGTGCAACCAACGAAGTAACGTTGTACTCACGTTCATGTTGTCACGGCCAAAGTGGCGAGACATTTGTTGCGATAATTTATTCCTTTGGAGTGCAACAATGCTGTCACGCCCAAAGTGGCGAGACATTTGTTGCGATAATTTATTTTTTCTCGATGAGAAAATAAATTACATTTGTCGGCTAAAAGTTAAAAGCAAGCCATTCTTTTTCAATAATTCTGTCGCTATGCGACAGCCGCAGAAAATGAAATTTAGCTATCGCAAAATTCCAATATTTCTGCACTCCAAAATGCACTCCAAATTAAAAATCGTCTTTTTCGTTTACCGTATCCCACGGATACTGTTTTTCAAAGGTCGCCCAGTCTTCTTTTTGAGAATAATAGTAACTTCCAAAAGGATAATCAGCAGCAGATTCTACATAACCATGTTTTACAGGATTATTATTTATATAATTTAATCGCGCCCAATAAGATTTTTCAAAAGTAATGCATTTATCCCAATAATTTTCCATTACACATCTGCCTTTTATGTTATCCAAACGATTTGTGTTAATTGAAATTCGTCTGTGTAATTTTTTTACAAATGCCGCCACAGAATTATTGCCGTTTTCTGAAGCAGTTAATAATGTGTGATAATGATTGTCTAAAACTACCCACGCAATAATTTTCCAATTCATTTCTTTTGATACATTATGTAAACATTTTGAAACCGCATTTTTCTTTTTTGCGATATCGAAAAATCGATCTTTTTTATAAGTTCCGGCTGTAAGCATGTAAGTTGCACTGGGAACAAAAAGATGCGTTGGCGCGTGTTTATAATTGTAAAAAAATCCTGGTTCCATAATAATTTATTCCTTTGGAGTGCAATAATATTGATTTTTTCAAAAACTTATCGAAATCAAAAAATCATTTATTGCGAATAATTATTTTTGATCAATGCAAAAATAATTATAATAGTTAATTCATTGTCGCATCGAGCGACAATGAATTATCGCAGAAAATGAAATTTAGCTGTCGCAAAATTCCAGCATTTCTGCACTCCATATCAATTTCCTCTCCTCAAATAATAAATAATAAATGATAAATAATAAATAATAAATAAAAACGGTTCCGGAATTATCGTTTGAGAATTTATTAAATAATTGTAACGTGCCGTGTCACCATCATCAGAATTAGGATCAAGCCCGTTAGCCAGTTCATACGAATCAGGTATTCCGTCGTTATCTTTGCTTGCGGCAAGGCTTATGGAAAAATTATCGGTGCCCTGAATTTCTACCTGCTCTGTGAGTGCTTGTACACGATTTAAATATCCCGCATCCGAAGGAGTTGAATTCCGGGAAACGTTAGAATCCCATTTAACGTAAACGCGTCCTCCGGCATTTGTATTTATTAACCCATAATAATTTGCAGCCGAATCTATGTTAATAACATTCTGCCCTTTCATAAGAAGATCAAGATTGTTAGGTACAAAGCCAAACCGAACATAAGTTGTTCCGGAAGCCGTGTAAGAAGCATCCAGAGAATCACGTCCTGATTCTAAAGTTATAGATTTAGAAATTCCACCGGAAGAAAAATTGAATCCATTAGCAATTGATGTAACGGAATAAATCGTATCAACCTGT
>JAUVKG010000094.1 GCA_030596365.1 Chlamydiota bacterium
TTCGTACTGCCACTCAATCCAGTCGGCGGCCTTGACGAGATATTCCCAGCGCGGCTTAAGCCATTCCTTCTGGTTCGGAAGGCGTTTCCAGAGGTTGTACATTTCCATCATAGTCAGGCCGTGCGAATCGTTGTCGAAACAGCCGAAGTGGTTGTTGGGAATATTCAAAATCCGGTTCCAATGATACGGTAGTGGTTTCTCGTCAATGGTCAATGGTCCAACGGCTAGCGGATTACCGACGGGATGCCCTTCGTCATGGATCTGCAGGCCATCGATCTCCAGGCCTTCTTCCCACACGCGACCCTGCAGGATCGCATAGTCGGCATTGAGAAGGCCTTTATCGATCATTCCAAGAGCCATCAGCTCCATTGCTGCGCGGCCCATATCGCGGGCCCAGGTGTGCAGGTGGTAGGAGTTGTAGCCATATTTCCATTGACCGAAGCCGAAGTAGTTGCCCCAGCTGGTCGCGCCCTTGGCGGAGGTGTGGTAGAAGCCGGTCTCGTCGATGCGGTCATCCATGTCTTTCAGGTTGTGGTAGAATATGTTTTCGAGCACCTCGGCAAACTCGTTGCCTTCGAAGGAAACTTCCGGTCCGCGGTAGCCTTCCGGCTTGCTCTTTGCGACCGATTTGGGGAAATTTTCGTGCGTGGTATAAAGCAGGTTGCGCAGAGCGCTGATGCGTTCTTGACGGCTCGCGGCGCCTTCCGGCTCAAGTGATCCCGTTGCAAAAAAGTTGGTCATCTCCCCGATCATATCGCCTTTGAATTCAACGGGAGCGGAATTGGGAATGCTGGCCGCTTCTGCCGCTTCGATGGTAATGCCGCTAATCACAGGTACGCCGTCCTTTTCGATGTAATCGACAATTTCCAAGCTCTGGATTTTTTTATCCTCCGGCACAATGGAAGCCATATACACGCTGGTCGGGTTGGACTTGGGCGGGAAGAGTTTGAGGCTGTTGGCCAGCAGGGCGGCGGCATCGGCGTCCGATGCAAACGGCTCGGGGAAACCCGTCGCCTGCCCTCCCCACCACAAACTATCGCCGAGAATCAGCGGATATTTGGTGGTTGAACCATCGACATAGTTTACAACGATCTGTCCGAGCTGGTCACCGATGAAGTAGCGCTGACTATAGTATTCGATCGGTGCCCAACACGGGCAGCCTTGGTCGATCGAGTTCACCATGCCGAGAAAGTTGATTCTTTCCGCTTTGGCATCAATCTTGATCGAAAGCTTGCCGTTTTGCGGAACCGCGGAGGTGGTCAGTTTTTTGAATGGCATTCCATGGAAATCCACGGTTTCCAGATCTTCGCCAATCACGTTCATTGAGTAGATCATTTCTTTGTCCTCGTTAAAGTTCAGCTGGAGGTCCTTGCCCGCATCGATGGAATCAACGCCGATCCAGGCATGACCCTGCTGGTCATTGTTATCGGTGATTCGGATGAGCACTTTGGTGCCTTTGAATTTGCGGACATTCCAAGTGGTTGGCACCGCCGCATCTCTCTGCGGCGGTGCCGCACTCAGCAGGACGCTGTTATCTTTGGTGTCGATCAGTTCAACCTTGCACAAGCCCGCACCGCCGGCTTTCGTGTCCCAGCCTCTGAGGTTGAGTTTGATTTCTGAGGTGGTGATTTTGAAGGGCGGCGTTTCAATCATACCAACCTGCGCCTCCCCTTTAACGCTGGAGGAAAGGAATGTCGGGGTTGGTTTTTTAAAGGGATCTTCATTCAGGATTCCCCATATGCCATACTTTTTCAGAGATATTGCATAATAAACCGATTCACTGTTCGTGCAGAGATTTCTATTGAATGTTAAACACTGAACACTAAATTCTTTGTTTATTTTCTTAGCCGTTATCCATACCCATTTTGAATCCCCTGATTTTTCAAGTTTGGCGGGAATTATTTTATTGTTCAATTTCACTTTTACAGATTTGGCCGAAAGAGGAAACGGGCCAAGCCTTAATTTAACTTTATCAACAGGTTTGTCGTTTGAAAAGTTAAATTCTATTGCGGCTTTCTTCTTCTCCATTTTTAAGGATATGTTTACTGTTTCAGATTTTCCATTACTCATTGTTCGCACAGGAAAATTTTTGATTTCCATTGTCGGCAAATCAGCAGGCAGACGCGGCATGAGTTTTAATTCCGAAGGATTTATATCGTCTATCCCCGTTATTAAAAGAATTGTGTGAACAACATCACCAAGCTGGTAAAGGTTGCCAAGATCTCCCCAGCGCCGCCAAGTTGTGCCATCACCGGAAATAATAGAACCTTCCGGCACACGATAAGGATGCTGCAACCGCGGTGCGAAACAAATTCTTGCCATCCATTCCACCATTTTATCCGCGTCATTCATTTCGTCAAGCAAAAGAGCTGATTGCGTAATGTAACATTGTCCATAACCGATTCCTGCGGTCGCGGCAAATTCGGGTTTGTTGTGTTTCAGCTGCATTTTGTAAGTTCTGCGTGTTCGTTCCGCCCAGTCTTTTGACATTTTGTTCATGGCATCGTATCCCCAGTAGTCCATACCGATACAAGCGGGTGCAAGTATTGCATGTGTATAACCAAAGCTGGCATTTTTATCAGGATTCCAGACATCGCCCCACGGCTCAATATTTTCAGGATAATAAACCATCATAGCGTCAAATAATCGTTGCGCCTGTTTTTTCCAGCGATCAGCTTTTTCTTTTCTGCCGGAAACTTCCGCCATTTCCGCGTAACCAAGCAATCCGAGATAGCAAATAAAATCGCAGTACATACTTTGTTTCATCATTCCGCCTTCCGACTCGTTATGCAAAAGCCCGTTTGTGGAAAAAGATAACTCAGGGTTATCAAGGCACCACGGAATATATTCAGCGGCTTCGTTGATCGCTTCCCAACGTTCATCTATCCATTTTTTTGTCATTCCCTGTTTCCGCCATGCCCGCCATCTTGAAATCATAAGCAAGCCATGGCCATCGTTTTCAGGATTTCCAAAATCACGAGTTTTGTATTTAGTCGGCCAGCCAACATCTTTCAGCACATCAAAATAAACATGCGGTTTGTTGGCAATAACAGTCGCGTGCCCCGGAATGGGTTTCCCCCCAAGCTGTATTTCAGGAAACGATTTTGGAAAGTACATCATCCATTTGTCAAAAAAATTTATCGCTCCATTAACTTTTTTCTCAAATCCGAGATGACCAACAGAAGTCAAACCGCGAAGACGCGTATAAGCATCATCATAAAATGCTTGCACACCCGGTGCCCAGCTACCGAACCCATTAAAATAATCAGCTTTCGCTTCCGACTCGTGAACCATTCCGTCATCATCTATTCTGCCAAGAATCTGGTCGGTGTTTTCATAATAAATCCGTGTCAGCAAAGTTGCTATTGGTGAGCCGCTGAAATTAATTTCCGGGCCCGGAAAATTTGTCGCGGTTATATCAGGCGGAGTTGCGGCTATAGTTTTTTCGTTAATATCATCGAGTGAAGTATTAAATTTTTCCCGCAAATTTTTTATTGCTTTCCTCCGGTTTTCAGGATAAGGATTTTTAGAATCGATGGTATGGTTTTTCAGCCGGGAAATTTTATCGGCAGGAAGCCGTTCGCCGGATTTCATTAAATATTTCTCAGATTCTAATTTTTCGTCAATTCCGGAAAAAGTCAGACCATCAACCTGATAAAATCCTATTCGTTTTGGATTATCTTTAAACTCTATTCGTTCAATCGGTTCATTCCGAAGTTTTATTTTTAAATAATAATTTTTGTTGGTATTTGCGTGGCCTTCAAGTCCGTTTGCCACACACAAAGCGTCATCAAGCTGTTTTTTTGATTTCGCGTCAGACCTAAAGGGTTCCGGGGACGCTTTATAGTTATCGTGCCACCAGGCGGTATAACCAAAAATTAAAGGAATAGTATCTGCCTTGCCGGAAGCATAACTGATAGTCATTTCGCCGGCGCTGTCACCGATAAAAAAGTTTTGCATACCTTTACCACCGCCCCAGCCTGGATGTGTTACATCAATAGAATTCAAACACCCGAGCAAATAAAGAGAATCCGCTTTAATATTTAAGTTATAAATATAATTTGACATATATTCATTTTCTTCAGGCTGCCACAACTGCGAACGTAAAAAAGGAATACCGTCAACAAGTTCAACATTTGTTTTCTTTACGTCATCCGGTTTTAAAATCGCGTAATTTATTTTTTTCATTGTTTTTGAGTTATCTGCGTTAATAAATGAAGGCGATAAAACGCCGATTAAAATTAAAGATATTAAAAAGTGTTTCATAATAGTTATTGGTTATTGGTTATTGGTTATTGGTTATCAGATAATATTTTTTGCAATGCCGCAGTAAATAAAATTTCGCTTTCGCAAAATTTCTTTATTACTGCACTCTATATTTTTTTCGCGTTCGCGAAAAATAAAATTCTAAATTTAATTCGGTGAATTAAATTTCCTACAATAATAAATGTCATAGCGATAGCGAAGATTCCGGCCCCAAAGGGCGTCGGGAATAAATAATCCATAATCCAAAATAATAAATAATAAATAGAAAGGGTTCCGGCACTCCCGTTTCAACACTGCTAAAGCCATAAAGAATGTAATCCTGATTCGGCTGCGGCGTGAATGTAAGTGTGAATGTTCCATCTGCACCGGCGAGATAATCATAGCTGATAATCTGGCATTTGTCCGGAATCCCATTTTCATCAACGAGGAATATACCGCCATCACTGCCGGAAATGTAAGATTGCCGCGGAGTGGTATTACCAAACGGTCGCCCATATATTGTGAAAATGTTCGATGAGCCGGATGTAAGATTCGACAAAGTAATGCCGATTGACGAACCCCAACCATAAAGAAAATATTCCGCAATGTCAGCGCCGGTTCCCGTTGGCAGCGGTGCGGACTCGAATTCAAATTGACCTGCCGAGATATTACTATCGGCACCAAAAACGAACCAATCACTGCCGTGAAGTTCACTTACCAAATCATTTGTCTGTAAAATATTAATCTCGCCCGGCGCTTCAAACGGCAATCCGTCAACATTAATTTCAGTATCCCAGTTCAAATTAACCGCGTGAGTAAATTCGGCTACCGGATTACTGGTTCCAATCCACATATCAGCATCGCTTTCCCATGTACGGGTTGTCATTTGCGCGCTGCAAGGTAAGACTTTGAAATTATCAATTATGCCCACGTCGCCATTATTATAGAGAGTTATGTAATTTTCATCAAAACCGCTTGTTCTTTCATAAACATAGTAGTACATTTGGTGATCATTAGTCGGATTGCCGTCGTCAAAAGCGGCTTGTCTTAATGGAATAGGTTTTCCATTGATAAACATAGATATATAAGTTGTATCATTATCAAAACTTTCCGCAGCAACAGCAATCTTAACATGCATATTTGTATGATTAGGAGCACCCGAAAGACTTCCAATTAAAGTTCCACTGCTGAAAACCTGATACAATCCGGGTGCCGAAGCACCTGCACCGAAAAATACTATACCAATTCCGCCCGGGCTTACCGGAAATGCGTTCTGCGCAATTTTACCGAAGCTGATACCTGTCCAACTCGAGTTTGCAGGTAAAACGTCAAATTCTATCACAAAGTTTGTATAATCAACAAAACTATAATTAGGCGAACAAGAAGCCACACCATTTAATGTTAATTTGTTTGGCGTTGTAGCTGATTGGCCAACTTCAGTTATACCGGAAATTGAGTAATCAAGAGGCGCCGCGGTTCCATGTTGCCGGTTTACAGCATAATACTCGTTATTAACGTCCCCGCTGCCGCTTATATTATTAAACGTATCATTAAAATAATAAGGTGAATTAACATCACGACTAACAATAAAAGTTGTTGAATCTGACCAGTCACTCCATTTGTTACGGTCACTTTGATAACTTACCCTCCAATAATTTGTTCCTGTAAAAATCAAACCGGATAATGCATTTACAACATTTGTAGGCCCTGCCTGGAATTCTCTTGTCGAAATGAATGCCGCATCGGAACTTAACTGCCATTTGCTTTCCTCAAACGGCCATCCGTTTGCATCGTTGTATTCCGAAGCAGATAAAACGATAGGGAAATTCTGTAAAGAACCGTCTGCCGGTAATTGATTAACAGGTTTATCCGGTGGATTTGAAGTTGATCTGAAACCAATATCATAATCACCGAACTCGCTCCATCCGTAAGTATTTCCCGCTTTTACCCAGTAATAATAATTACTGTTATCCAGTCCTGTTGTATCAAAATATTCATTACTATCGACTGAGATGTCTCCTGAAATGTCAACCGCCAAGTTTGTTTCAGCAACATCTGCGCGAAAAACAGCGTATTTATTAACTTCCAAACTTGGCGTCCAGGTGATTTGCACACCAGCGCTGTAAGTTCCATCAGTCGCGGATACGTCTTCAGGCGGTTCCGGCACGAAAGTTTTTATCTGAAAATAATCAACGCTTATCCATGCGAAACCGGACGAAGTACAGTTATCCACTACTTCGATATAAACTTGTTTATTATAAGCAGAAGCGTTTGTTATTGCTCTTTCTACAACAAGGTCCTGGTTAGGAGCGTAAACTTTGCCGTATTCTGTGTGTGTGGCAGCGTCTTTTAAAACTACATAATTATATAAAGTCGGCAGCCAATGATCAGAATGTCCGCCAACAAGAAATTTCACATAACCATCAGCAGGATAAGTGAAAGTAATAGACCTTATTGTTCCGGTATTTGCTTCACCGTCAATAATAGAAGTAGCATAATATTCGCCATGAATTGGGTTATTCGGCCTGTAATTAGTAGTAACCGGACCACTGCCCCAGGCGGCTCCCGTCACATCCCAACCAACATAACCATTTTCAAAATCAAAATTCCGTGAATCCACAAATTTAAAATCATCTACAGCAATCCATGCCCAGCCGCTTGATGAACAATCATCCACAACTTCTATGTAAACATCTTTTCCGTAGGCAGCCTCAACTCCTAAAGCCCCACTGACCATCGGGTCCTGGTTAGGCGCCCAAACTCTGTCAAGTTCAGAATCGTCTGAGGCGAGTTTTAATGTCACGTAGTTGAAAGTTTCGGGGGACCAATGCGTAGAATGTCCGGCAATCAAAAATGATAAAGCATAGTTTGTTGGAAAGGTGAAAGTATCTGAACGCATCACTCCGACAGCGGATTCGTTTTGATTTTCTCCATCCGGAAACACGCTGTTTGCATAATAAACACCTTCCCAGGTTGTTAAACTGGCAAACGGCTTGGTTGTAGGCTTGCCAGAAAAAGCAGTGCCGGAAAACGATGGCCAGTTAGTGTAAGTTCCTGTCTCAAAATTCCAGTTACGCGGGTCCGGAGGTATAACTTCCCCAACTTTAAAATCGTCAACTCCAAGCCAGGCATAACTGCCTAACGAACAATCGTCAACAACCTCAATATAAAGTTCTACACCGTAAAGATTGGTAGGAGGCACAAAAGTATTTTTGATCATAGCATCTCCATTCAAAGTCCAAAATCTTTCAATTTCCGCATCATCAGAAACACGTTTTATTGAAACATAATTATATGAATTAGACGGATCGCCCGGTTGTTTTGAGTGACCACAAATCAAAAATGATAAAACTTGATCTTCCGGTATTGAAAATGTGGATGAGCGAAGAGTGCCGGTAGCTGTTTCGGCATCAGGTGCAGTAAAGGGACTCCTTCTTGAAAGCGCAAAATAAGTACCCTCGCATCCGAAACCAAGCTGCACTCCCGGCCAATAATTTGTAGTTTCAGGTGAGTCATCCCATGCAGTCCCGGTTTTTGTCCAACCGGTCAAGTCACCGGTTTCGAAGCTCGGATTTATTGGCGCTGCTGCAAAGACACTTGCACACAATACAATCATAGTAATAATTATTCCCGCTTGAATTTTATCCCGATTCTTTCGGAAAAAGTGGGTAAGGGGGATTTTTTTAAAGTTATTCATAATTTTTCTCCTTATAGATTAAAAGTTGATGTTGAATAGTTTAATAATTTATATCATAATATTATAAAATTCGCGCACGACTTCCATGATTGAAAATGAAGATGAACAAAATAATCATCATTAGAATCGCCGGTTCGGGAATAATGTCAAGTCGAAAATCATCAACCGCTATCCATGCAAAACCGTTACTGGTACAATTATCAATAACTTCTATGTACATATTTTCCATGGCGCCGATATACGTAAAATCTCTTTCTACAAAAATATCCTGATTCGGCGGTTGCATTTGCTCTACTATAGAACCGTTTGACGAGCGTTTCAACGCTATGTAATTATAAGTCGGTGCTCCGCCCGGTAAGGACAACCAGCCGGCAAGGGAAAATTGTATTGTAGAACCGTTTCCAAAAGGAAAATCAGCGGAGCGAAATGTTCCTGTGGCGGATTCACCGCCAACAATGCTGGTTGCAAAATATCGTCCGTGCCACTCGCTGCCGCCGCCGACATAATTTTTTGGCGCGGAACCAAAAGCCGGGCCGGAAACCGTCCAACCGGAATAATCACCAACTTCAAACCCGTTATTTTTGCCAAGATAATTATTATA
>JAUVKG010000076.1 GCA_030596365.1 Chlamydiota bacterium
AGTTACGCACATCCAAACTTCGGGTTGCGTGGCGTGATTTCCTGAAGAGTTTTTATCAGCGGGAGTACCAAAAACAAATTCTGAACAAATTATTAAAGAAAATATCGTGATATAAGATATGTATTGTTTCATGAGTCTATCCTTAATTTCAAGTTTGTTTATTACAAATAGTATATTAATACACCATTATACCAACTTCATTATTTTTTTGTAAACCGTGATAGTTCAAAATAGACCAATCGAATTTAACCCTATTTGCGATACAGAACATTAAAATTTGAGATTTCCAGGTTTTTTCTGGTTGAACCGAATGAGTAAACTCCCTCCACCTGACAGCGTAGTGAAATCGGCCGTGATACCTATCGTTATCAACGGGTCGGTTGCCGTGCCAATGGCACCGGCCGGGATATCAAAATTGTCAGCCAATATGGTGATATTTTTTTTCCAAGCAGAGATTTTTACTGATTTGATCGGTGTACCGGCACCCTTGGCTCGCTTATACTTGAAAGCACCATTCTTACCAGTGAAGTCAGCCGAGGGAATCGTCTGTTCGAAAATCGGACCGGACTCCCCTTCGATCTTGACTGTCAGTCCCGTGCCAGCGCCTACCGCATCGCCATTCAGAGTAGCTTTCAGTTTCAGTTTATCTTTACCTGCTTTTCCAGAGTCTTTGATTTTCGCCTTGTCAACATAGAGTAGTGGCACGAAGAGGAATTTGTTCTCCACATACTTGCCTTTAAAAAGGATAAGGATGACATCACGACTCTCGACAAAGGGATCACCAGTGCCATCAAGCCCGAGTTGTATTGACGGTATGAGGCCTAAGGATATTGGATTAACTTTTTTGAGTTTGACAATGACAGTATGCTTTTTAGGAATTACTTTAAGCTTCAGATTAGGGTTTTTGGCTGAAACAAAACCCTTTCCTTTTGCCGTAACCGCAATATTTTCATTAGTATAGTCGCCCAAAACTACCGAAACGCTTGTGATGGGCAACTGTCCCGACCAGTTATAACCCATTTTGGCACTGAAACCGCTTTTCCCTTCCCCCTTGTCTTTCATCTTTAACTTGAAAATCTTGATTGCATGTGCCGCAAGACGTGCCTCGTACGTGCCGCCAAGAACAACAGTAAGTACAGCTTGCGTGGCGGTTGGATCAAGGTCGTAAGCTACTGCTGATGTGACATCATTCGTCCCGTATTCCTGAGGAGATGTTCCTGCAATAGGAGGAAGGCTGTTCGTTTCAATGAACCCGTCAGGCAGAAAGATTATCGTGTCATCATAAATTGCAGCCTTCAACACGGGGTATACGTCCGCCGACCAGCCTACCCATGTGACGTTTTGCTCATCATTGGGATCGACAGTCTGAAACGTTCCGATAAGTGAGGAATCATCAATGGTGTAGAGCTGTAGCGTTCCATCCGCATATTTTCCGAGTGGAACCAGAACATCGTCACTTACTTCAAATACATCTTCGTCGAGATATTGTATAAATCGAAACTTTCCGAATGGTTTTTGACTGGTGAAGGTCCATGTCTGAATCATCCGCATTTCTCCGGGCAGGATGTAAGAAAGAACGGTAAAATCGAGGGGGGCGTTCTCGCCAGTAATTTTACCGGTATTCTGCACTTGATTGCTTCCAAGATCCAGAGGAGAACCAGTGAATACGTTGGCCGATCCGTCTCCAATTGAGTAATACGGATAGTAATCGAAGATAAATTCGACATCACCGTGACTGAAAGGGCCCGTGCCGATCCAGCCATTTCTCGACCGTCCGCCTTCCGCGATATCGATGGCGTAGTAGCCTTTCGTACCGGATGGTATGCCGTTATTGATTTTGATGCTATACAGCTGAGAAGTCAGCAAACTTACGAGGATGAGTGTTACAATTTGTTTCATAACGTGCTCCTTTTTTTGATGGTTGCACAACACTAATAATGATAGTATATATTCGGTGCGAAGTCAAGGAACAGCGATAATTCAAAAAAATGTTACCACTTCATGTTTATAATTATTTTATACCACGGTGCGGTCTTTTTCCGGTTTTTTTGCGTGGCCCATCGAATTTTTTTGATTTTCCGGAACTGCCGGGTTTTTCTTCTATCTGCGGAACAGGTGCGTGAAGCATTTCCTGATAATACTCATCAAGCAACATCGCTACTACAGATAATTCATCCACACTTTCGGAAAATTGTTTCGCGAGAGGAATAAATCTTTGCATTCGTTCAACACGCATTCTGTCAAGTCCGCGAAGTTTTGCTTCAAGCAAAGCGATTGTTCTTTCACCAACGATTTTCTGAACATCTTCATCCGTCGGGAGTTCACATTCGATGAATTCGATATTGTAATTTTTTGCGATTTCAGCAAGCTTGAATTTCTCAATTCCTGCAATAAGCATTATCGCTTTTCCACTCGCACCTGCTCTTCCTGTTCTTCCCGCGCGATGGATATAGATTTCTATATCTTCCGGAGGAGCGAATTGAAAAACGTGTGATAAGTTTGGCAGATCGATTCCCCTTGCTGCGACATCAGTAGCGACTAAGAATTTAAGGTTACCTTTTCTAATTTTCGCCAAGACTTTTTCTCTTTGTGATTGCGAGAGGTCGGAACTTAGTTCATCAGAGTCATAACCATATCTTTGTAAAACAATATTAACATAATGAACATCTGATTTTCTGTTGCAGAAAATTAGTGCCGAATCAGGGTTTTCAAATTCAATTATTCTGATTAATGAACGATCTTTTGTTACCGCAGGAACATTGTAAAATTCATGCTCGATTGCTGTAACATGAACATGATCCCGGCTTAAGCTCAATACATCCGGCTGCTTCAAAAACTCACCTGCGAGACTCATAACTCTCGGAGGAAAAGTTGCTGAAAACATATAGCCGTTAATTCTTTTACGTGGTAGATATAGTTGTACACGTTTCATATCCTGATAAAAACCCATAGAGAGCATTCTATCGGCTTCGTCCATAATAGTAATTTTTAATTCATCAAGCAAAAGATATTTCTTAAGCAGATGGTCAAGAATTCTGCCGGGTGTTCCGACAACGATATGCGCGCCGTTTTTGAATGCTTTAATTTGACTTTCATAACCTGTTCCGCCATAAACAGCAACAGTTTTCACGCCGGCATTTCCGGCAAGCATTTCTGCTTCACGCGAAACCTGCGATGCGAGTTCACGCGTTGGCACAAGAATCAAAACCTGACATGCATCTAGTGAAGTATCAATTAATTCAAGCAGAGGTAAAATAAAAGCTCCTGTTTTTCCGCTGCCTGTATGCGACTGAACCATCAAGTCACGTTTAGCAAGAATATAAGGAATAGCTTTTGCCTGGACAGGCATAAGATTATTCCAACCTGCTCTTCTCGCCGCGTCTTTCAAAGAATCGGGCAGATTATTAATGTCAGTTGCGACAATTGCGTTTTCCGGTTCTGTAATATGTTCCTGCGCATCATACGGCAGGTCCTGTTTTTTTTCAATTTCTTTATTCATAATTATTTGTACTTTGTTTTTTGTTTTTTGTTCTTTGTTCTTTGTACTTAATCTCCCCTCCTTATCGAGGAGGGGTGCCCTTTAGGGCGGGGTTGTTTGTTCCTTGTTCGATGTTCCTTGTTCGGTGTTCGGTGTTCCTTGTTCGGTGTCCGCGCTGGGAAGCGCGGCTTACTTCGATGTTCGATGTTCCTTGTTCGATGTTCAGTGTCCGCACTGGGAAGTGCGGTTTACTTCAGTGTTCGCCACTCCATTATTCCATTATTCCAATTAGGACGCCGGGGACGGCGTCCCTCCATTATTCCATTATTCCAATTAGGATGCCGGGGACGGCGTCCCTCCATTATTCCAATTAGGACGCTGGGGACAGCGTCCCTCCATTATTCCATCAATCCATTATTCCATGGCTCGCGCTGGGTTAACATCCCCCGCCCTTCGGGCACCCCCTTGAAAGGGGGACTGCGGCTTACTTTTTCTTAAGTTTCTCATGATATTCTTCTTCTTTCTTTAGCTTCGATGAAAAAAGTCCTTTCATAAAATAAATACCGTAAGCTATATGAGTAAGAACAGTTCCCATTATTGTATACAAAATCAACTTTGGCGATGCGAGCAATGAAGCAGCAGCAAGGACAATAAAATAAACTATCAACACAGCAAGATAAATATAAAAGAGCGGTTTGCACCAGAAGTAAGTTGTCCATCCGGTTAAAATACCGAACGCCAAAATAGTTGGCATAAAATAAGCAGGTTTCCGTGAAGTTTCAGGAAATTTTTTAACAAAAAATCCTCTGTGCAGAGCATACTGCGTTACTTGTTTAAAATGTCCGTTCCAGAATGAACGACGGTGATGATAAACATGAACCAGCGGGTCATAAATTATTTTCTTGCCGAGTTTCTTTGTGATAGTTAAGCAAAGTTCAGTGTCCTCACCCGGCCAATAATTAGTTTGAAAACCATTTGCATCATTAAAAACAGATTTTCTTACAGCAAGATTGCATGTCGGATAGTCATCAACTTCACGCCGGCGGTCATGAATGTATCTATATCTGTAAGACCCGCTTGCAGCGAAAGAAGAATAAACAGCGCCGCTAACCTGTAACCAAAGAGTATCTTCTGAGGGCGTAGTTGCAGGGCCGCCTGCAGCACCGACTTCATCATCGTCAAAATTTGCCGCAAGTTCAAGCAACCAGTTCGCCGCAGGATACGAATCATCATCAAGGAAAGCGATTATTTCACCTTTAGCGGCTTCAACGCCCACATTTCTTTTTATTGCCGGGAGTTCATTTCCTGTAGGAATAACTGTAACTTCCGGAGGTAAAGAGTCAATATTTTCGTCCGGCAAAACGATAATTTCAAATTTTTCATATTTTTGCTTAAGCGACTCGCGAACGCTTTGCTGCAAATAAGGATTATCATTTTTTACGGCAATGACAATAGAAATCATTGGTTGACAGGAATAATCTTTAGGTTTCCACGAGTCGTAATATTTAATAATTCTCAGGCGGTAAAAGACAGCAAGAGTATCGACCAGCATATTATAAATATTTCCAACAGTAACGCTTCCCTTTTTATCTGAAAAAGAAACTTCAACCGGATATTGCGCAAATTTGAAACCAAATCTGTAAGCAATTGATAAAATTTCAATATCTAGAGCATATCTTCTGACAAGCATTCTTGGAATAACGTTATCAAGAACCGCTTTTTTGAAAAGCTTAAAACCCGTTTGAGTATCTTTAACCGGAAGCGGAATTAATAAATGAACAAAAGTTGCATAAGTTGTGCTGACAAGTCGTCGATACCAGGGATAACTTGTTTTAGTTTTATGAAGTTGCTTGCTTCCCATTACTGCATCTACATTTTTTTCAGTCAAAGCTTTTGTCATTTCAATCATATATTCCGGCGCGATATCGAGATCGGAATCAATAAAGAAGATCCATGAGCCTTTACATTTTTTATAACCATGTCTTAATGCGAGCCCTTTCCCTTCATTTTTTTCAAGATTAATGCCTTTAACTTCAAACATTTCCTTTTCAGCATTTTGGATTTGCTGCCAGGTGTCGTCTGTGCTTCCGTCATTAATAACGATAATTTCAAAAGAAGAAACGATAGCCTTCCATTCATTTTGAAGCCAATTTCGCGTCAACGAATTCACGCGTTTAATATTTTTATAAATCCTTGGCCCCTCGTTATGGGCGGGCATGATAATAGAAATGGTTTCCATATTCGCTTTGCTAATTTTTAGGTTGAGACGCAATATTTTGCGTCTTTACAATTGCTCGGAGGAAATTGATCAGGCAACAGCCCGATCAATTTATTTTCTTAGTTTTTTCATTATATACTTATTCATTAGTTCTTATCAAAAATAATTTTGTAACAAGATAAGTAATTATACCAGAAGCGGCGCTTAAAATCACACCTCCGATAAGTATAGCGAAAATAATTCCCGGACCATTTTCCACCGCAAGTTTTTTTAACGATTGTATAGTTAAATTTGTAAAATCGATGTCGATATTTCGTGCCGATTTAACAAAAAGACTTCCAATTGCATATTCACCGGCATAGATAAAAACATAAGTTATCGGGTTAGCAATCCAAACTGTAATAAAAGCGATGGCACGGTAACACTTTACAAAAGGTAATATTCCCGCAAGTAAAATAAGCTGAAACGGCGATACAGGAAACAAGCCTATCGAAATACCTAATGCTGCTCCTAACGCTTTTTCATGCATTGAATAATTTTCAGCTGAAAGTTTTTCTTTAAGAGATTTCAGCAAGGAAGACATTTTATTTTTTATATTCACGGATACCACTAATTTAATTTTCTTAACCACTAATGGACACAAATGAACACGAATTTTTATATTTTTTTGTGTTTCTGTGAATTCTGTAGTTAAATAATACTTATCAAAATGATTAATGTCAAAATTATTTTTTACTTTATTTAATATTTTTTATACCATCAAGTTTATTCTTTGTTTTTTTGTGTCTTCGTGCCTTTGTGGCTTTTTAAATTTTTTTACTAAGAATACTAATTTTATTTATTTCATTCGTGTCTATTTGTGGTCATTAGTGGTTAAAAATCTTTAGTGTCCTTCGTGGTTACATCACACCGTATTCGTTTAATTTTCTGTAAAGGTTTCTTCTGCTTATACCGAGTTGTTTCGCGACATCGGATTTTGTTTTGATCTTTTCAAGTTTTCTGAGAATCATCCATTTTTCGATTTCCGGTAAAGTCATATTATCAAAATCCGGATATTCTTTATCTGCTGCTTTTGTTATTTTTTTGTTCGTTGAGCCAAGAATGTGCTGCGGTAAATCGCGCGGAGTGATTTCCCTGCCCTGACACAAAACCACAAGTGATTCAATTGCGTTTTGCAGTTCACGAACATTACCCGGCCAGGCATAAGACTCAAGAATTTCTTTTGTGAAGGGAGAAACGACAATTTTTTTACCGGTTTCACGATTAAATTTATTAAGAAAATGATTAACAAGCAATTTAATGTCATCAGGGCGTTCACGAAGTGGCGGAATTTTTAAATTCACAACATTAAGTCTGTAATATAAATCTTCCCTGAATTTGCCTTCCTCAATTAATTTCGCAAGAGACATATTTGTCGCGGCAACAATTCTGACATCAGTTTCAATCGTCTCCGTTCCGCCAACTCGTTCAAAGACTCTTTCCTGTAAAACGCGCAATAATTTAACTTGAATTGAGAGTGGAATTGTGCTAACTTCATCAAGAAAAAGAGTGCCTTTATCTGCGAGTTCAAATCTTCCGATTCTTCTGGCAACAGCGCCGGTAAACGAGCCTTTTTCGTGTCCGAACAATTCACTTTCGAGAAGGTTTTCCTGAAAACTCGCGCAATGAAGCGGAACGAAAGTTTTGTCACAGCGCGGACTGAGGTTATGAATAGCGCGCGCGATAAGTTCTTTACCGGTACCGCTTTCGCCTTCGATGAGTACATTTGATTTAGTTGGCGCCACTTGTTTAACAATTTGAAAAAGTTGTTTAATTTGCGATGAATCCCCTACGATTGAACTCAAGGCATTTTTTTCACCGATAAAAGATTTCAGCGATTCATTTTCCGATTTAAGGTCAAGCAATTTTAGCGCGCGCTGCACAACCAGCTCGATAGTATCAATATCAAAAGGTTTACTGATAAAATCGTAAGCGCCTTTCACGAGAGCATTTTTTGCAGCTTCACCTGAGCCGTAAGCGGTAATTAAAACAACAGGAATTTCCGGTGCTTCCTTTTGAAGTGAGTTAAGAACCGACATACCGTCATCACCTGGCATTCTCAAATCACTAATAACGAGATCAATTTTGTTTTTTCTGAAAATTTCAAGACCATCGCTACCGGAAACGGCTTCAATAACGCTGCAGCCAAGATGTTCGAGCACGCGTTTAAGTCCTGCACGCGCGTTAGTTTCGTCATCAATAATCAGAACGGTTTTTTTCATATTTGTTTTGGAAGTGGAAGTGATTTTTTACCCGAAACGCTTCGAACAGGCAATTCAATTGTAATTGTCGTTCCTTCATCGGTCACACTATCAACTTTAACTGTACCGTTATGCGAGTTAATAATTCTTTGAACGATAAGGAGACCTAATCCCGAACCGTTAGTTTTTGTAGTAAAAAACGGGTCGAAAATTCTTTTTAGCAGCGTTTCATCTATTCCGTTTCCGGTATCAGAAAAAGTAATTTCAATCCAGTTCCCTTTATTATTAAGAGAAACAGTAAGTTCCCCGCCGTTGTTCATAGCATCAGTAGCATTACGAACTATATTAATAATAACGCTTCTCAATTGGTCAGCGTCAAGCATAGTTTTTGGAACGTCGTAGAAATCTTTAATGAGGGTAATATTTTTATTTTTCAGTTCTTCATTTAAGAGAAGAAATGTTTCATCAAAAACATTTGTAATATCGGTAAATTCAAATTTAGTAGAGAGCGGTCTTACAGCGTTAAGAAAATCTGCGACAATGCGTTTCAGCCGCGCGCTTTCTTCATTAATAACATGATTAATTTGTTTTAATTCATCCATTTCAGGAGTATCAGCCATTCTCTTAAAAATTCTATCCATAAGCTGCGTATGAAGAATAATAGCACCAAGAGGATTCCCGATTTCGTGAGCAACGCCTGCGGTCAAAAGCCTCATTGTTTCGAGTCTTGTTTCTCTGGCTTTAGTAGTATTTTGAGTACATTCATAGGTAGCGTCACGAATAAGAATAAGGCATGTCAGTTTAATATTACCTGATGAAACAGCCATTTCTTTTTGAATAGGAATTGTCTGAACAACGAGTGACAAAAGGCGTGGATATTTAACTTTAACTTCAAAAGTATAAAAACTTTTCAGGTCGGTTTTCTGTAAAATTTCTTTCAGCGCTGCATCACGAATATTATTAATCAACGGCTTGTCAAGTAGATCTTTGCTGCTTATTCCGGAAAAATCGTAAACGCCTGAATTAGCAAAAAGAACAGTTCCATTTTCATCAACAGCAATAATTGCTTCCATCATTGAATTCAGAATCGAATCAAGGAATTGCTCATTCATAACCGATTTACGAATGAGAGATTCGAGCTGTTTTCTATCAAGATTTGAGATGTGCCCGACAATTTTTGATAATGATTGTGGCATTTATTATTTAATGATTGATATGATCTGGTGATTTTATGATTTTTAATTCTATTCGTGTAAATCTGTATTTGGTTCCTTTCTTTGTTTTATCTTCTAATTGTGAGTAACCCAATTTTTAATTTTTTCGGCGAGTTGTTCCGGATGCCATCCGAGTTCGGAATATAATTCATCAATAGAGCCGTGCTCAACAAATTTATTATCGATACCGATTCTAAGGATATGATACTCACAATTTTTATCAGATAATTTTTCTGTAATTGCAGCGCCGAATCCACCGGAGAGAACATGATCTTCAAGAGTCACGATTTTATTATTTTTCTCTACGGATTGAAGCAAGGTATTTTCATCAAGCGG
>JAUVKG010000351.1 GCA_030596365.1 Chlamydiota bacterium
CTGCTCCGCTTGGTCCACCGACAAACAAAATTTATCTTGCGGATTTGCGTAAGGTTTATTTTAAAAATGTTTATGGCACGCCGCGGTGGGGTGTCGACTTTTCCGGCAAAATTATTAGCTTTAATGGAAAAATGTACAGAAAGGGAATTACAACTCATCCGCCTGTGGAAGGCGAAGCGGAAGGGATTTGTCCTTTGGATAAAAAATATAGAAGATTTCAGTCCTATATTTTTGTAAACGCCGAAAAAGGTTCTGTGACTTTTCGCGTTGAGGCTGATGGAAAAGAAATTTTTAACAGTGGTGTAATGACAAGAGAAAATAACCCGTTGTTTATTGATGTTGATGTTACCAGAGTTGATGAACTGAAAATGATTGTGAATAAAGGAAAGGATAATTTTTCCGACCACGCAGTCTGGGGAGATCCGGCACTTTGGTATTGAAAAGTAGCATAAGCTTCCAGCTTATGGATTAATGGATTAATGGATTAATGGAATGATGGAATGATGGAATGATGGAATGATGGAATGATGGAATGATGGAATGATGGAATTTCTGACACCTGACACCTGAATCAAATCCCCCTAACCCCCTTTAAAAAGGGGGAATAACCTGACATCTGAACATCAAACATCGAACATCGAACATCGAACATCGAACATCGAACATCGAACACCGAAGGATGAATTTCCTGAAACCTGAAACCTGAAACCTGAAACCTGCTAACTGACTATGGCTGATCCAAATCTTAAAATTAAACCTGTCAAACAGGACAATAAAATTGTTCTTGCTCTTGAGTGTAAAACTTCCGATAATAAATGGATGACAATTGGATGTTTGCAGCCGAAAACTGTTGTTTGCGGTCAAGATACTTTGAAACTTGATATTTTTACACCGAAAATTGAATGGCAGGATTATGTGAAAAAAGGCCGGTCAATTGTTCTTACCGGCAGCGAAGGAGTTGCGCGTATAAAGACAGGAGTCTTTTTTAAATCTCAGGATATTTTAAGAGTTGAAACTCGTGTTACTTTCAGTCGCCCTGTTCGTTTAGAAATGGCGAAAGATATTTTATCTTTGTCTGACTTTAGTATTGATAATTCCTGGACACCGCATCAAACTCCTCTTCACGAAATGGTGATAGGGGATATGGCTTTCCGATCGCCTGTTGTAATGGTTCAAAATGGCAAGAATGTTTTAGGGATAATTCCAAATTTAAAGACTTTAAAAAATAAACGCGTAATACCTGCAGCGATGACTTTTTCCGAACGATCCAAAGAAATTTCATTCGGTTGCGTTCCATACAGACTTTCGGCAAATACATATTTTGATCATAATGACAACGACACAATAGATATTCCCCGCTCAACGGTTTCGTATTCGTATTTTATATATTTTAAAAACAATTGCAGAAAAAATGAGGGATATAGGAATATTGTTCGCAGGATGTGGCAATTGAATTTCCCGACGCAATCGAAAAAAATGTCCGCTCAAAAAACCACTTTTGAGAAATATACCGGTTACGCGTTTGAGCATTCATTAAAAAAACTTCGCGAAAATAAAAAAATAATTCCTATTCATCTTGCTCTGCAAACTGCATTTGGTATGGCCATTTCATCAAAAAGAAAAAATGAACCGATCCCGGGTGAAGTTAAAAAAATTATCAAAAAAGCCGTTTCTTCGCCACAGGAAAACGGCTTATTTAAAGTGATGCATAAAAACGGGAAATGGTTGAATGGAAGCGCTTTTCCTGATATGCCGCCGCAATATAGAGATGAAGCTGTTCGACTTGCCGATTTGTCAAATGTCTGTTATCTGTTATGCCGTTATTATAATGAAATAGAAAAAAAACAGGAAATTTTGGATTTCGTTGTTGCTTATGCTGAAAGATTGACATTACTTCAGAAAGACGGTGGACACATTCCTGCGTGGGTGAAATTTGCCACAGGCAAATCGCTTCGCTTTTGCGCAAAAAGCGCTGAGACATCTGTACACACAATTTTTCTTTCTGAACTTATTAAAATAAAACCGGAGAAAAAATATTTGAGCTGCGCGCGCCGTGCCGTTAATTTTATTATCCGGAAAATTTATTCTACCGGCAGATGGGAAGACACGGAATTATTTTATACAACATCGCCGCAGTGGAAATATAAAAAACCAAAACGTAAAGACACAATTCAAAATAATTTTTCTGTTAGTGTGATTGCTATTCGCAACGCGGCAGATGCTTTGTTAAAACTTTATAATTTAACCGGTACACCAAGATATTTAGCTTACGGCGAAAAAATTATCGATCAACTTTCCCTTTACCAGCAGATTTGGCAACCGCCTTTTATTCCATTACAGTGTTTTGGAGGCTTTGCCGCGATGAGTACTGATATTCAATGGTCTGACTCTGTGCAGTCTTTATCCGCGAAAACTTATTTTGATTATTACAAACAAACAGGCAGGGGAGAACTTTTTTCACGAGGAATTGCAGCTTTGAGAGCATCTTATGTTTTAATGAATTGTCCTGAAAATGAAAATTTAATTTCTCAACTTGATGATATGGGGAAAATTGATAAAGGTTATATCTTTCCTTATTGCTTCCCTTCTATTCATAAACAAAAAATTAACTTGCCGGAATTTGATGAGTTAAATTGGATTGCGGGACAAACTCTCTCTGTCACGGAAGAAATTCTCAGGGAATATGGCGATTTATATGTAGATACAAAACGACAACGCGCTTTCGGAATTAATGGCGTTAAAGTGAAAAAAGTTGAATCCGATTTAGCCGGTCTCGCAGTTTACGGTGAAGAATTACTTGGAAAGGCGCGTGGAATTTCTGTGAAAACAGATACAGGAATCTCATTCCGTGCGAAAATAAAAAAAGCATCTTTGTTTGAGGTTCAGGTGTAATTTATTTTGCGTGAACAAAATAAATTATAGTAAGGGTTCAGAGACCGAACCCTTAATTACCTGCTACTTGAAAAAGGGTAAGCCGCAAAGCGGCGTTAAAGTCCCCCTTTTTTAAAGGGGGTTGGGGGATTTAAAAACTTAAGAAAAAATAAAAATTTCAAGAAAGGTAGTAAAACTATTTAAAAATCGCCAAAGACGTCAAAAAAACTATTGATTTTAATTAACTATATTGGTATAATGTTACTTGAATTATATTTTTGTTTACTTATATGATGAAAAAAAATAAATTTAAAATTGCTTTTTTGATTTTGATCTGCTATTTAATTGTTCAACCTTTAGTATCAGACAAATCAACGGTATTGCGTGCCATTTTTTTGTACGGACTGGTAGGTGGTTACTTGTTTAGTCCATATCTACTTTCGAAAAGTAAAAAATGGCTTGCTTTCGGTGTAGGTGCGATATGTATTGTTTTGCTATTGGATATAATTAATTATAATAATGACGTATACTTTTATTCATCAAACTTTTTTGAGCTTATAGTTCATTTTATAGTTATAATGTATCTTTTTCAGCATATTACATCTGCAGAAGAAACAACTGTTGATTTGGTTTATGCCAGTTTATTAGGATATTTTTTGCTTGCAATCGGTTTTGCTCATGCTTATGGTGTGTTAGATGATTTAGGGTA